>JAJFMR010000117.1 GCA_020696915.1 Rhizobiaceae bacterium
CACGGCCGAGCGCGACACGCCCGCCAGATCGGCGACCTCCCGGGCGCTGACGAACGAGCGCGCCCGCCTGGGGACCGGCAGCGGCTCAGCGGCGCTTGTGGGGATGCCATCAGCCACCTTCAAGGTACCGTGCACCGGCTTGCTCGCCCAAGGGGAAGTCCAGAATGAAGGTGGTGCCCTCTCCGGAAGACCGGATGTCGACCTTGCCCTCGAGCTGGGCGGCGAACGCCACGACGAGCTTGCTGCCCATGTTTTTCGTCACGTTTTCGGGTTCGAACCCACGTCCGTTGTCGGAGATCTGCAGCCGGGCATGATTATCCTTCCCGGCCGCCAGTGAAATGCCAATCCGACCGCCGTCGGCGGCGCCGAAGGCGTGCTTGAATGCGTTGGACACCACCTCGTTGACCAGCAGCCCGAGCGGCAGCGCCTTGTCGCGGTCGATCTCGAGGGGTTCTATGTCCATGTCGACCTCGGCATCGTGGTCGGCGCTCTCCCGGATTTCATCTATCAGCCGGCGGAGGTACTGCTCGATCGAAACGACGCCGAATTCGTCGTTCCTGTAGATGTGTTCGTGCACGGCGACCATGGCGCCGATGCGCCCGGCAATGCTCCGGCGCGCTTCGGCCGGCAATGGCTGCAGCCTGACCAGCGAGGCGACGGTCTGCAGGTTGTTCTTGATGCGGTGATGGATCTCCCGCAGCAGGAACCGGTTCCTTTCGAGAGACCTCTCCAGGTCACGGCGGTGCGCCTCGGCGGCACGTTGCAGCCGCGCCGTCGCCAGCAGTCCCCAGGCGAGCAGGCACAGCATCGGAATGCCGACGAGCATGCCGCCGATCAGGTTGCGCCTGAACGAGGCCAGCGCCTGACCAACCTCGATACCCGCGGCAGCGATCACAGGGGCCCCTTCGACGCGCCAGAAGCCGACGATGCGAGTCAGGCCGTCGACCGGGGAAACACCGTTGTGATAAACGCCGTTCTGTGGCTCGGGACTGGCGAAAACAGGCGTGCCGCTCAAATTCATCGTCGAATTGAGCGCGGGGAACCGGGCGATCAGCCAGCCGTCCGCACGAATGACCGACACGCTCGAATAGGGCCCGAGGTTCATCGTGCTCCAGAACTCCGCCATTCTGGCTGCCGGGATTCCGATGCTTGCCACGCCCATGAACGCTCCCGATCGGACGATACGCCGCGCCACGACGAACATGCGTTCGTTGCTCAGCCGCTCCTCGAGCAGGGGAGATACCACCGAATCCTGCCCGTCCTTCAACTGCCGGAAGTAGTCGCGGTCGGACACGTCCACGCCGATCGCCCCGCTTATGCTCGACAGCCTCAGCTGACCCCGAGCGTCGTAGACGGAATATTGAAACCCGCGCGGCAGGTCGCCGATCGCCTCCTCGATGTTGGTGATGTTTTCGGTTGCCTGGATCGGACCGGGTCCGAGCGCGGCGTCGATCCGGCGCAGGGTCTGGTCGCTTGCCTGCAGCATCCACTGGAAATGCGCGGCCACGACATGCGCCGATGACAGAGCCCTGGCCTCGCCGCGCTCGATGGCCGCTTCGTAGTCCCGCCACGCGAGCAACGCGGCAAGCCCGATCACCGCGCACAGCAAGAGGGTACCGACCCCGATGGTCGCCGAAGCAGCGGGGATTCTCGACGCCGGGGGCGGTGAGGTCACTGACTGTGTTGCCAAGATGCGCCCTTCTTCCCAAGACCTTTTCCGACCGGACATACATGCTGTCAACCGCCGCGGAACCATTGAGGGCAGCGGAGTCGCGGCCCGGTTCCCCTGCCGGGGGATTGCCTCGCGTCACCTCTCCCGGCATCCGCCTCCGGCAAGGCGTGACCGGATCGCCGCCGAAGATGTGGGTCCAAGTGTAAAAATGCGGGCCGCCTGGCACATGGCCGAGAGATATCGCTCGCTGCTCACTTGCGCGAAAGACCGGGCTCTGGCCTTCTAGGTCGATGCTGGGCGCCCTGATTCGCCCTGTGCCCGGGCAAGCTGCACAGCAGCGATTGCGAGTGCGTCGGAGCCCCACACGCAACAGCCGAGGAGAGATGCCGTGACAACGCCGAAGAAGGCCGATATCTCGGAGATGAGGCCGAAGATCACCGTGGTAGGGGTCGGCGGCGGCGGCGGAAATGCCGTGAACAACATGATTGCGCAGTCGCTGGAGGGCGCCGAGTTCGTGGTTGCGAACACGGATGCCCAGGCACTCGCAACATCGCGGGCTTCGCGCCTGATCCAACTCGGCGCGCATGTGACGGAGGGATTGGGCGCCGGCTCGCTGCCGGAGATCGGCCAGGCCGCCGCCGAGGAATCCATCGATGAGATCATGGATCATCTCGCCGGGACCCATATGTGCTTCGTAACAGCCGGAATGGGGGGCGGCACCGGCACCGGGGCGGCGCCGGTCATTGCCGAAGCGGCCCGCCGCGCCGGAATCCTCACTGTGGCCGTCGTCACCAAGCCCTTCGCGTTCGAGGGAAAGCGGCGCATGCAGATGGCCGAGTCGGGCATCGAACGCCTGCGCGAGAGCGCCGATACGGTGATCGTCATCCCCAACCAGAACCTCTTCAGGATCGCCACGGCCAAAACCACCTTCGCCGACGCTTTCGTCATCGCCGACCGCGTTCTCTTCGCGGGCGTCGGCTGCATCACCGATCTCATCGTCAAGGAAGGGCTGATCAATCTCGATTTCGCCGACGTCAAGTCGGTGATGCGCGACATGGGCCGGGCGATGATGGGGACCGGCGAGGCGTCGGGCGAGGGGCGGGCCTTGAAGGCAGCCGAGGCGGCGATAGCCAATCCTCTCCTCGACGAAGTTTCCATGAAGGGCGCGAAAGGCGTGCTGGTCTCCATTTCGGGCGGTCTGGATATGACCCTCTTCGAGGTCGACGAGGCCGCCACGCGCATTCGGGAAGAAGTCTACGACGACGCCGACATCATCGTGGGGGCGATCTTCGACCAGGGGCTGGAAGGAAAATTCCGGGTTTCCGTCGTGGCCACGGGGCTCGACAGTTTGGGTTTTGCGACGGCCGAGCCCCAGCTCGTGCCGGTGCAGCCCCGCGGATTTCAGCCACGGACGCTGCAGTAGCGCGACTGCCGACGCGAAATGCGCATGTGAAGCCGGGCGAGGAACCGACCGGTACTGGTCTGGGTGCCGCCGGCGATGGAAACGTGGCTGGCTTTACGCCTGCGCATTCCCGTTCCGGGGCGACGTGACGGAGGCCAGACCGCAGCGGGGATCTGACTTGGCTACGCCAACCGAAGCCGCGGCAGGCAGTCAATGATGGCCGCTCCGCATCTCCGGAACCTGTTCGAGATCGGCCAGCACGAACTTTTTCCCATCAGCGAGGAGATCACCGATGCGGACGGCCGGATCGTCCAGCGGACGCTTTTCGAAACGGCCGACGGCGAAGCCGTGCGCGGCCTGCTCACGCGGCCGGTGGACGGCGTGCCGGCGCCGGCGATCCTCTACATTCATGCGCACGGCGGCCGCTACGACATCGGCGCGGACGAACTGCTCCGGGGACGTCCCGCGCTCCAGGATCCGCTCGGCCCGGTCCTGGCGGCGATGGGCCTGGTCACGCTGGCGATCGACATGCCGGCGTTCGGCGGCAGGACGGCCACCGGCGAAAGCGCCCGGGCCAAGGCGCTGCTGTGGCGCGGCCGGTCGCTTGCCGGGCAGATGCTCGGCGAACAGGCGGCCGCCCTCTCGTGGCTCCGGGAGCAGCCCTATGTGGACCGCAGCCGCATCGGCGTGTTCGGCATCTCGATGGGAGCTACGCTGGGTTACTGGCTGGCTGCCGTCGACGCGCGGCTGTGCTGCGTGGCGCAGCTGTGCTGCTACGCCGACTTCGGCCGCCTGATCGAGACCGGTGCCCACGACCTTCACGGCATCTACCTGACCATCCCGGGGCTGCTCGAAAGAGCCAGCAACGGTGAGATCGCGGGCCTGATAGCGCCACGGCCGCAATTGATCGGCATCGGCGATCTCGACCCGCTTACGCCGCCCGGCGCGGTGGATATCGCCTTGTCCGCCACCCGCGCAGCCTATCGGGCGGCCGGTGTGCCCGACAACCTCGTCCTGCACAGGGAAGCGGCTTCCGGCCATGCGGAAAGCCTCGCCATGCGGAAGGCCGTGCTCGACTTCTTCGCCCGTCACCTCGCTCCCGAATCGCGCTGAAGCGGTTGCAGGCGAAGTCCGCTGCTGTCGAAAAGGTGCAGCGTGCCGGGATCGAACTCGAGGTGGATCGTTTCCCCGGCGGCGACTTCCTGCTGGCCGGCGAGCACCGCCAGCAGGCTCTGCCGGTCGGGCGTCCTTGCATGCAGGATGGTTTCCGATCCGAGCGCCTCGACCAGGGTAACCTCGGCGGCCACGCCGCCGCCTGCCGGGAGGAGACGGAGGTGGTGCGGCCGCACGCCGAGCGTCACGTGGTCGCCCGCTGCCGCCTCCACCTTCTCCACGAGCATGGTTCCGGCGCCGCCCAATTCGACCGTCGACCTGCCGTCCGCACTGCCGGCGATTCTGCCCGGCAGGAAATTCATGCGCGGCGCGCCGATGAAGCCGGCGACGAACAGATTGGCCGGACGATTGTAGAGCTCGAGCGGGGTGCCGACCTGCTCGATGCGGCCGGCGCGCAGCACGACGATCCGGTCGGCCAGCGTCATCGCCTCTATCTGGTCGTGGGTGACGTAGATCATGGTCGCCGCGAGGCGCTCGTGCAGGGCCGCCAGCTCCGCGCGGGTGCTGATGCGAAGCTCGGCGTCCAGATTGGAAAGCGGCTCGTCCAGCAGGAAGGCCGTCGGGTTGCGCACGATCGCGCGGCCGATGGCCACGCGCTGTCTCTGGCCGCCGGAGAGCTGTCCGGGCCGGCGCTCCAGATAGGGCGCGATCTCTAGCATGCGGGCCGCCTCGGCGATGCGCGCGTCGATCTCGGCCCGCGGCATGCGGGCATTCTCCAGGCCGAAGGCGAGGTTCTGGCGCACGCTCATATGCGGATAGAGCGCGTATGACTGGAACACCATGGCCAGCCCGCGATCGGCGGCCGCCACCTTCGTCACGTCGCGCCCGTCGATGGCGATCGAGCCGCTGGTCGGGCGGTCCAGTCCGGCGATCAGGCGAAGCAAAGTGGACTTGCCGCAGCCGGAAGGGCCGACGAAGACGATCAGTTCGCCGTCCCTTATGTCGAGGTCGATGTCCTGCAGGACCCTGATCTGCCCGAACGACCTGGAAACGTCGGTGAGAGTGATTGCGCTCATCTTCTATTTCAGCCCCGTCCCGGCTATTCCCGTGGTGATGAAACGCTGCAGGAAAATGAAGACCAGCACGACGGGGATCATGGTGACCACGGTCATCGCAAGGATGAAGTGCCACTGAACGTTGAGTTCGCCGGCATAGGTGTTGAGGCCTACCTGCAGCGTGTAGACCTCCTTCCGGGACAGGACGATGAGCGGCCACAGGAAGTCATTCCATCGCCACACGACCGAGAAGATCGCGAGCACCGCCAGCGCGGGCGCCGTCAGCGGCAGGATGATCCGCCAGTAGATCTGCCACTCCGAAGCCTTGTCCATCCGCGCGGCGTCGATCAGTTCGTCGGGAATCGTGAGCATGTACTGACGAAGCAGGAATACCCCGGTGGGCGTCGCCACCGTCGGCAGGATCACACCCCAAAGCGAATTGAACAGCCCCATCGCCGAGATCACCGAGTAGAGCGGCACCAGGATGACGGACAACGGCACCATCAGCGTCGCGATGATGAGCAGCATGACGGCGGAACGGCCGGTGAAGTTGTATTTCGACAGCGCGAAGGCGGCCATCGAATTGGTGATGAGCGTGATCAGCGTCGCCATGACTGTGACGAAGACCGAATTGCGAAGATAGAGCAAGAAATCGAAAGCTACGAAGGGCTCTACGTAGTTGTCGGTGGCGAAGGAGACGCTGCGCTTCGGCGTCCTGTCCCGGATGTTGACCCTGATGGTCTCGCCCGGTTCCTGCGGATCGACCATCTGCGCGACGATGCCGATCCGCCTCACTTCGGCAAGCACCCGCGGCCTGCCGTCCTCGCCGGCGACCTCGTAGAGCGGCAGCGGCCGGTCGTAGCCTTCGACGGTCGCCTGCGCCGTGACGTAGGGCAGGATCGTCGGCGGGAACTCGGCCAGCGCGGCGGGGGTCTTGAAGGACGAGTTGACCAGCCAGAGCGCCGGGCCGAACATCAGGACGAGACCGCCGGCCAGCCAGAACCAGGTGAACACGTCGGTCCAGTGCCAGCGTTCGCCGCCCCGCCTGCGCAGCAGGAATTCGGTGGCGCGGCTCACCCTTTTTTGCTCCGCATCTCGTTTTTCCGGGCGATCCCCAGTTGCGCCAGAGTCAGGATCACGAGCACCGATCCCATGAGGATGGAGGCGGCCGAGGCCAGTCCCGGATTGCGCAGCAGTGAGGCGAAGCCGACCTCATAGATGTATTGCGTGATGAACAGCGTGCTGGTGCCGGGGCCGCCGCCGGTCAGCACATAGACCTCGTCGAAAATCTGCACCGCGCGTATCAGCGTCAGCACCAGCACGACCAGGAGATTTGGCGCCAGAAGCGGCAGGGTGATGCGCCGGAAGACACGGGCCGGCCGCGTTCCGTCCATCTCGGCCGCCTCGTAGAGGTCCTTGGGAATCGCCTGCAGGCCGGCGAGCAGGATCAGTGCATAAAATCCGACATGCGCCCACACCGAGACGCCGATCGCGGCCATGAAGGCCCAGTCGCGTTCCACCAGCCACACCACGGGATCGAGCCCGATGCCGTGCAGCATGTAATTGAGCAGGCCTTCCCGTTGCAGGATCCACCGCCAGATCAGGCCCACCACCACGGGTGACAGAAGCACCGGGAAAAAGAAGACGGCACGCCAGAAGCTGCGCGCCCTGATGTCTCGGTTCAGCACCAGCGCGGTGACCAGCGCGACGCCGATCATCAAAGCCACCTGGAACACGACGAAGGTCGAGGTGTTCCAGACCGCCGTCCAGAACAGATCCTCCGCACAGCTGCCGGGATCGAGATAGTTGCCGCAGGTGAACAGCCGCCGGTACTGGTCGGCGCCCACGAAGACCCTGTCCTCGAGAAAGAGGGCGCTGCCGCCGGTCATCGAATAGGCGATGTTGATGACCAGCGGAAACAGCACGAAGATCCCGAAGATCAGCATGTTCGGCGCCAGGAAGAAGGCGACCATGCCGTTCTGCCCGCCCGCCTTCTGCATCAGGCGGAGCGGCGGATCTAGAACGCGCGCCAGCCAGCCGACCGGCGCCAGGATGATGGCGCCGGCCCGCGCGGCGAGACCGACCGCAGCGTTGGCCACCGAAGTCGGGGCTGCGTTCTATTTGGACGCTTCGGCGACCTGCGCCTTCACGTCCTCGTCGATCCTGGCATAGGCTTCTTCGAGCGTCAGCTCGCCGGCCATGACCTGGCTGATGCGGGTGACCAGGGCGCCGTAGTAGGGGGTCGCCCATTTCCAGGCCGGCAGTGCGGCTGCGTTGGCGTGAAGCTTGGTGGTCGCCTTGACGAAGGCCTCGAGTGCCGCCTTGACGTTCGGATCGTCGGTCTTGAAGTCGATCTTGCCGGCGATAACGCCCTTATGGGCCGGCAGGAAGAGCGTGCGCTCGGTGAACTCGCGCACGATGTCCTCGCGCGCCAGGTAATCCATGACCTTGCCGACGTCCGCCGGGTTTTGCGTGTATTTGATGCCGATCAGCGCGGCGCCGCCGGGCAGCCCCGTGCAGGCGGCGGGGCCGCAGGGGGAGCCGGTGGCCACCCAGTCGAAACCGTCGCCGATCTTGGTCGACAGGTTGGCGATCTGCCAGCTTCCCGAATAATAGTAGGCGACCTGGGCGTTGATGAAATCATCGGCGCCGGCGCGATAGGTTGTGCCGGCGGCCGAAACCCAGGTCTCCTTGTTCATGCGGCCGGCCTCGGTCCACTTCACCAGTTTCTCGGCAAATGCCTTGGTGCCCTCGTCCACGGGGGCAGGCATGCGATCGGCTCCGATGTAGTTGGCGCCGTAGGAGATGTTGGGTCCCGAAATGCGATGGCCGCTGCGGTCGATGGCGAAGGCGGCATTGAGCTGCTGGCTGTCCTGCACCTTGCCGGCCGCCTCGATCCACTCGTCCCAGGTGGCGTTCTCGCCGGGCAGCGG
>JAJFMR010000118.1 GCA_020696915.1 Rhizobiaceae bacterium
GGCGGGCGACGAGCTTTTCGGCGAATTCGAAGATTATGTGCGCGCCTTCGAGATCGCCCGCGAAGCGGGGCTCGGCATCACCGTTCACGCCGGCGAGCTCGCCGGCTGGCAGAGCGTGCAGGCTGCGCTCGACCATGTCCGGCCCTCGCGCATCGGCCACGGCGTCCGCGCCATCGAGAATCCGGACCTGGTACGACGGATTGCTGTCGAAGGCGTCGTACTGGAATGCTGCCCGGGCTCGAACGTTGCGCTGAAGGTCTTCGACGGCTTTGCCGACCACCCCCTGCCGACCCTTCGCGCCGCCGGCTGCAAGGTGACGCTGTCCTCCGACGATCCCCCCTATTTCCGCACGTCGCTGAAGCGGGAATATGAACTGGCGGCCGCCCATTTCGGCATGGACGAGAAGGTGCTCGCCGGCATTACACGCACGGCGCTGGAAGCCGCCTTTGTTGACCGCCGCACGCGGGCAGTGCTGTTGGGCCGTCTGAATGCCGGCCGCTGAGCAGCGCCGGGCAAGCCGGAGAGTTCATGCAAATCGCCGCGCCGCCCGGAGCAGACCGGTTTCAATCAATCGCCTGATATCCTACAGCATCGCGTCTTCGGACGAGTCCGGTGCGAAGACAAGAAGCTGCAGCGGCCGAGCGCGCCCCCTTCGGGGCATCCCGTCGGAGCCAAGCAATTCCAGCAAAGTGCGTAGCGGTCTTGCATCCGGAATTGCGAGAAAACACGAAGATGGAGCATTCCTGCGACTCTGGGAAAGTGGAAATGCTCCAGGGACCACCGCCGCAACAGGAGAAAAAAATGCAGGGAGTCACAGTCGTCGACCATCCGCTGGTCCAGCACAAACTGACCATCATGCGGAACAAGGAAACCTCGACGGCCGGCTTTCGGCGGCTGCTCAGGGAGATCTCGCTGCTGCTCTGCTACGAGGTGACGCGCAACCTGGAACTCACCACCACACGCATCGAGACGCCGCTGGAAAGCATGGATGCACCTGTGCTCGAAGGGAAGAAGCTGGTCTTCGCCTCGGTGCTCAGGGCCGGCAACGGATTGCTCGAGGGGCTGCTCGACCTGGTGCCCGCCGCCAGGGTCGCGCATATCGGGCTCTACCGCGACCACGAGACCCTGGAGGCCGTCGAGTATTTCTTCAAGGCGCCGAGCGACCTCGGCGACCGCCTGGTGATCGTCGTTGACCCGATGCTGGCGACGGCCAATTCGGCGATCGCCGCGATAAACAAGCTGAAGGAGCGCGGCGCCACCAATCTGAGATATCTGTGCCTGCTCGCCGCTCCCGAGGGGATCGAGCGGTTCACCAGGGCGCATCCGGACGTGCCCGTGTTCACCGCCTCCATCGACCGCATGCTGAACGAGAAGGGCTACATCGTGCCGGGCCTCGGCGACGCCGGCGATCGCATGTATGGAACGAAGTAGAGGCGGCGGGGCCCGCTTCCGACCTGCGGCGCTCAGACGGCAGGCGATACGCGACGGATCACCGGCTTCTGTGCAGGCGGCCTGACCGGTCCGATCGAATAGGCGGCGCGGATCGCGGCGGCTGCCCTTTCCGCTGCGTCACTGGCATTCGCGTGGACCATCGCCAGCAGGTCGTCCTGCATCACCGCGGAGCCGACCGGCGCCAGCCGTGTGACGCCGACCGCGTGGTCGATCCCGTCTTCCGGCCTGGTGCGGCCGCCGCCCAACCCGACCACGGCAAGGCCGATCTCTCGCGTCTCTACGCCTGTGACGAAGCCGTTGTCGCCTGCCGCGACGGCCAGTTGGATGCCGGCTTTCGGCAGGTGCTTTTTCGGATCGTCGAGGAAGCCGGAGGGGCCGCCGAGTTCGAACACCATCCTGTCGAAGACCTCGGCGGCGCCGCCACCGTCGAGCGCGGCGACAGCGCGATCCGTCCCCTCCCTGATCGATCCGGCAATTCCCGCGGCGACCAGCATTTCGGCGGCGAGCGCCAGCGTGACCTCAGCGAGCCGGCGGTCGCGCCGCCGGCCGGTGAGAAAGTCTGCCGCATTCTCGACTTCGACCGCATTGCCGGCCGCCGAAGCCAATGGCTCGTTCATGCCGGTGATCAATGCTGACGTCTTCAGCCCGGCGCCGTTGGCGACCTCCACAAGGCTGGTGGCGAGTTCCGCCGCGGCCCGGCTCCTTGCCATGAAGGCTCCGTTGCCGAGCTTCACGTCGAGCACCAGCGACTGCAAGCCGGCGGCCAGCTTTTTCGACAGGATGGAGGCGGTGATCAGCGGCACTGATTCGACCGTCGCCGTGACGTCCCGGACGGCATAGAATCGCTTGTCGGCCGGAGCAAGCGCGGCGGTCTGGCCGATGATCGCGCACCCGGCATTGCGCACCGCGCGCCGGAACAGGGCATTGTCGGGCTGGCTCGCATAGCCTGGTATGGCGTCCATCTTGTCGAGCGTACCGCCCGTGTGGCCAAGGCCGCGTCCCGAAATCATCGGCACGAAGACGCCGCAGGCGGCGACGATCGGCGCCAGCATCAGCGAGACATTGTCGCCGACGCCACCCGTCGAATGCTTGTCGCCGACCGGGCCGGGGAGGTCCGACCAGTCGAGCACGCCGCCCGAATCCCGCATTGCGAGCGTCAGCGCCACGGCTTCCTCGCGGTTCATGCCCTCGAAGAACACCGCCATGGCGAAGGCCGCGATCTGCCCCTCCGACACGGTTCCCGAGGAGATGCCCTGGACGAAGGCCGAAATCTCCGCCTGCTCGAGCCGCCTGCCGTCGCGCTTCCTGCGGATGATCTCCTGCGGCAGCATGCCTGTCACCGGTCCTGGGGGAAGACAGAGCAAAAGCGCGCAGCGGTTTTGCGTCGGTGAGAAAACCGCAGGACGGAGCATGTCCGCCATCCGGAAGAAAGCGGCGATGCTCTAGCCATCGAGGAGCCCCGTTCCGAAGGCGTGCCTCAGGATTGTGGCGAGACGCGCGCCGCCCACCGGCGCCATGTCCTTGGTCTCCTGGTGCGAGATCTCGCCGCCCATCCCCGTGGCAAGATTGGTGATCACCGAGCAGGCGGCCACGCGCAGATTGAGAAAGCGGGCGAGGATGACCTCGGGCACGGTCGACATGCCGACCGCGTCGGCGCCCAGCGTGCGAGCCATGCGGATCTCGGCGGGCGTCTCGAAGGATGGGCCCGAAAACCACATGTATACGCCTTTCGAGAGCGGCGTTCCGGTGGCCGCGGCGGCGTCCTCCAGCGCCCCGCGCAAGGCGGCGTCATAAGCCTCGGAGAGCGGCACGAAGCGCCGGTCCGTCGGTTCGCCGAACAGCGGGTTGCTGCCCGAAAAATTAATGTGGTCGGTGATCAGCATTACCGATCCCGGAGCCATGTCGCGGATCAGCGAGCCGGCCGCGTTGGTGAGGATCAGCCTGTCGATGCCGACGCCGGCCAGCGCCTCCAGCACGGGCCGCATGGCCGCCGCGTCGCCGGTCTCGTAATAATGGGCACGGCCGGCCAGCATCAGCACCGGCCGCGACGAGAAATTGCCGGCAACCACTTCGCCGGCATGTCCCGTCACCCCGCTTCGAGGGAATCCCGGGAGTTCCGAATAAGGGACGTGTACGGCGTCCTCGACCTCGCCTGCCAGGCCGCCCAGGCCCGAACCGAGGACCAGCGCGGTGCGTGGCGATCGCCCGGCAAGGCGCTCCCTCAGGACGGCTGCGGCCGCCGTCACTTCAAAGTGTCTCCGGCAAAGCCGAACGGCAGCATCTCGCCCATCGTCACCGTAGCGACGACGCCGTTCTGGTCGCACAGATGCAGTTTCGTGTCGGGGTCGGCGAATTCGGCGAGCCGCTGCCTGCAGCCGCCGCACGGCGTCACCCCAGGCATCCGCTCGGCGATCACCGCAATCTCGGCGATCGCGCCGCCGCCGCCCATGACGTAGTGCGCGAGCGCGGTGGTCTCCGCGCACCACCCCTCCGGGAATGACGCAACTTCGATGTTGGCTCCCGCAAATATGCGGCCGTCCTCGGTGCGGAGCGCAGCCCCTACCGGAAACCGCGAATACGGGGCATGGGCTTTCTGCATGGCGGCCTTGGCGGCCAGGAACAGATCGTGGGACATGGGCTGCCTAACGTTCCTTCACATAGGGCACGCCGCCGGCGCGCGGCGGGATCGCCTTGCCGATGAAGCCGGCGAGCAGGATGACCGTGAGAATGTAGGGCAGCGCCTGCATCAGTTGCACCGGCACGCGGCCGATCAGCGGCAGCGGCGTGCCCTGCAGCCTGATCGATAGAGCATCGAGGAAGCCGAACAGCAGGCATGCGAACATCGCTGGGACCGGCTTCCATTTCGCGAAGATCAGCGCCGCGAGTGCGATGAAGCCCTTGCCGGCAGTCATGTCCTTCACGAACCCCGCGTTCTGCGCCATCGACAGATAGGTGCCGGCGAGCCCGGCAAGCACGCCGGTGCAGATGACGGCGCGATAGCGCAGCCAGGCAACCGATATGCCGGCCGTGTCGACTGCCGCCGGATTCTCGCCGACCGCGCGCAGCCGCAGGCCGAAGCGGGTCCTGAACAGCACCCACCAGGTGAAGGGCACGGCGAGGAAGGCGATGTAGACGAGCAGCGAGTGACCCGAGACGAGCTCGGAATAGACCGGACCGAGCAGGGGAACGCCGCGCAGCAGATCGGCGCCGGGCAGCGTTATGGCGCCGAACCGGGCAGCCTCGCCGAGCGACGGGGTACGGCCCCCCTGCTGGAACCAGGCCTGTCCGAGGATGATGGTGGATCCGGCGGCGATGAAGTTGATGGCCACGCCGGATACGATCTGGTTGCCGCGGTGGGTGATCGAGGCGAAGCCGTGAACCAGCGCGAAACCGACCGAGATCAGCACCGCCGTGGCCATGCCGGCCCAGGCCGAGCCGGTGACCGCCCCGGCCGCCGCGCCGGCAAACGCGCCGGCCAGCATCTTTCCCTCGAGCCCTATGTCGAAGACGCCGGCCCGCTCCGAATAGAGGCCGGCGAGGCTGGCCAGGAGCAGCGGCACCGACAGGCGTATGGTGGAGTCGAGGACGTTGATGGCTATGCCGAAGAGCTCCATCTCAGGCGTCTCCGCCCTTGGCTGCGACGACCGCTGCAGCGCGCGGGCCGGCGCCCGCGAGCAGCGCCTGGACGGCCGGCCGGAACATGTTCTCGAGCGCGCCGGCGAACAGGATGACCAGCCCCTGGATGATGACGATCATGTCGCGAGAGATGGCCGGCATCTCGAAGGCGAGTTCGGCGCCGCCCTGATAGAGCACGCCGAACAGGATCGCGGCGGGCACGATGCCGGCCGGATGCGAGCGTCCCATCAGCGCCACGGCGATGCCCACGAAGCCGGCGCCGCTGACGAAATCCAGCGAAACGTTGTGCTGGTCGCCCATCACGGGATTGAGAGCCATCATGCCGGCCAGCGCGCCGGAGATCATCATGGTCACGACGGTAATGCGGGTTTCCGAAATGCCGGCGTAGCGGGCAGCTTTCGGGCTGAAGCCGAAGGTGCGGATCTCGTAGCCGAGCCTGGTGCGCCAGATCAGCACCCAGACTGCTGCGGCCAGCACGAGGGCCAGGACGAAGGCCATGTTGAGCGGCGCGGAACGCAGCGACAGGCCGAACGCCTCGAGCATCCATGTCAGCTTCGGCAGCTGCGCTCCCTCCGCGAACTGCCGCGTCTGCGGCGCCATGGACCCCGGCGGCTTCAGCACGTCGACCAGCAGATAGACCATGGCGCTGGCCGCGATGAAGTTGAACATGATGGTGGTGATGACGATGTGAGAGCCGCGCCTGGCCTGCAGATAGGCGGGTATGAGCGCCCACAGCGCGCCGGCTCCGGCTGCCGCGGCGATCGCCCCCGGGAAGGTCAGGTACCACGGCAGAACATGGTCGAAGGCAAGACAGACGATCCCGACGCCGAGCCCCCCGATATAGGCCTGGCCCTCGCCGCCTATGTTGAACAGGCCGGCATGGAAGGCGACCGCCACGGCCAGGCCGGTAAAGATGAAATTGGTCGCGTAATAGAGCGTGTAGGCAATGCCCGGGCCGCTGCCGAAGGCGCCGTCCACCAGGATGACGGCGGCGCGAAGCGGGTTCTCCCCGACCAGCAGCACGACCAGTCCGGCAACCATGAAGGCGACCAGGAGATTGACGAGCGGGATCAGCCCATAGTCCGCCCAGCCCGGCAGCCTGGCATAGGGATTGCTCATGCCGCCGCATCCCGCGGCTCGACGCCCGCCATCAGCAGCCCGAGCTCGCCTTCGCTGGCGTCGGGCCCGCGTTCGCCGACGACGCGGCCACCGAACATCACCAGGATCCGGTCGGACAGCGAGCGGATCTCGTCGAGCTCGACGGAGATCAGCAGCACCGCCTTCCCCCGGTCGCGCATGTCGATCAGCCGCCGGTGAATGAATTCGATGGCCCCGACATCGACGCCGCGGGTCGGCTGACCGACCACCAGCACGCCCGGATCCTGCTCCATTTCGCGGGCCAGCACGATCTTCTGCTGGTTGCCGCCGGAGAAGTTGGCGGTCCTCAGCCGCGGATTTGACGGCCTGATGTCGTAGAGTCGGCTCTTGGTCCTGGCATCGGCGATGATCGCGTCGCCGTCGAGAAATGGCCCTTTCAGATATTGTTTCTGGTCGTGATAGCCGAGAATGCAGTTCTCGCTCTGCTCGAAGGCCAGAACCAGGCCGACGTGATGCCGGTCTTCGGGAACATGGGCGAGGCCTCTGTCGCGAAGTTCGCCCGGGTCGCAGATGCTGGTGACGTGGATCGGCCGGCCGTCGAGCATGACCGTTCCCGACACTGCCGGCCGGATTCCTGCTATGGCCTCGATCAGCTCCGACTGGCCGTTGCCGGCGACCCCGGCAATGCCGACGATCTCGCCGCCGCGCACGTCGAAGGATACATCGTCCACCATGGTGACGCCGCGAGAATCCCGGATCGTGAGGTTGCGCAGCGACAGCTTGACGGCGCCCGGATTGGCCGCGCCCTTGTCGACGCGCAACAGCACGCGGCGTCCGACCATCAGCTCGGCGAGTTCCTCGACCGTCGTCTTCGCCGTCTCGCGCGTCGCGACGATCGTGCCCTGACGCATCACCGACACGGTATCGGTGATGGCCATGATCTCGCGCAGCTTGTGGGTGATGAGGACGATGGTCTTCCCCTGCTCCTTCAGCTGCCTGAGGATGCGGAACAGATGGTCGGCCTCGGGCGGCGTGAGAACGCCGGTCGGCTCGTCGAGGATGAGGATCTCGGCGCCGCGGTAGAGCGCCTTGAGAATTTCCACCCGCTGCTGAAGGCCGACCGGCAATTCCTCGATGATGGCGTCCGGATCGACCTCGAGGCCGTATTCCCGCTCCAGGCGCTCCAGTTCGGAGCGGGCCCTGGCGATGCTCGTCTTGAGCAGCGCCTCGGTCTCCGCCCCGAGAATCACGTTCTCGAGGACCGTGAAATTCTCGACCAGCATGAAGTGCTGGTGGACCATGCCGATGCCAAGCGCTATGGCGTCGTTGGGCGCCCGGATCACCGCCGGCATGCCGTTGACCCTTATGTCGCCGCTGTCGGCCTGGTAGAAGCCGTAGAGGATGGACATCAGCGTCGACTTGCCTGCGCCGTTCTCGCCGACGATTCCGCGTATGGTGCCGCGCTCGATGTCGAGGTTGATGTCGCGATTGGCGCGCACCGCTCCGAAGCTCTTGTCGATGCCGATCAGCTCGATTGCGGCTTCAGCCATCCCGCCGTCCCACCCTGTCGCCCCCGGCCTCCGAAAAAGCGCTATCACGCCGCCCTTTCACTGCCAATCGGCGCCGGACACTCTCGACAAATGAGCCGCCGCTTGTCAATTTCAGGCGAAGACGGGTGAACAGGGCGGGCGGGGGCCCGCAAGGGTGGGGCGATTCGGATGGATGCCAGGGATGACGGCGTCGGGGCGGCTGACTACGCTGGAGGTGCGCGCGGCGGAGCAGGAGCGCACCATCGAGGAGCTTTCCGGGCAGATCGCCGAGCAGTGGAAGACGATCGAGCGACTGGAACGGAAGGTTGCAGCCCTCACCGACCGCCTGCGCGGCCTCGAGGACCGGAGCGCACCGGACGTTCCGGATACCAGGCCGCCGCACTGGTGAAGCGGCCATGAACGACCACGGCAAACGACGCGATCTGGCCGCCAGAATCC
>JAJFMR010000119.1 GCA_020696915.1 Rhizobiaceae bacterium
TGGCGCCGGTCGTCGCCTCCCCGCATCGCTAAGCCTGCCTCCCTGGCGTCGCGCAACCGGCGCAATCACGTGCCAGGCTCGATGCACAGCAGGTTTCACAGGGCGTGTTTTCCGGCGGCCGCAAGCTAGGAGTCGCGGCCGTCGTCCTTCTTGCTGCCCGAGCCGGCTGGGTCATCCGGCCGGTCGAATGCCGGCGGCGCGTCGGCGTCCGCCGCCTGGCGGCCGTCGCCGACCTCCAGCCTGGTCACCGGCTCGGCGTCCTCGGGCGGTCGCGCACCGAGATCCGACATCTCGTCGCGCCGCTCGTCGCGATGCACACGCGCGCCCGCTTCCCGCTCCCCGGCAGCTGCCTCCGACCGGCCGGCGGCGGGATCGGCGCGCTTGCCGTGCGGCCGCTGCGGCGGCGCCCCGGCATAGCCGGGTCCCGATCCGGGCGCCGCATCCTCCGGCACCGTGCCATGTGCTGCCTCGCCGCCGTCGCGGAAGCTGATGACCGGCTCCATCCCGGCGAGCACGTCGTCGGAAAGCCAGCAAAGGCTCCGGTGCCCGCCGCCGAGATCCCTGTTGGGCGGCAGTTCCCGTTCGCACAGATTGTCCGGAACCAGCGGCTTGTAGCGGCAGCGGGTCTGAAACGGACAGCCGGAAGGCGGGTTCATCGCCGACGGGATATCGCCCTCGAGAACGATGTGCTTCTTGACCACGGTGGTGTCGGCGATCGGAATCGCCGACAGCAGCGCCTCGGTGTAGGGATGATAGGGCGGCGAGAATATCTGGTCGGTCGTGCCCTGTTCGACGATGTGCCCGAGATACATGACGATGACCCGGTCGGCGATGTAGCGCACCACGGAAAGGTCGTGGCTGATGAACAGCATGGTCGTCTTGTTCCGACGCTGTATGTCCATCAGGAGCTCGGTCACGGCGGCCTGCACGGAGACGTCGAGGGCCGAGACCGGCTCGTCGGCCACCACCACCTTGGCCTGTCCCGCGAAGGCGCGGGCGACGCCGATGCGCTGCTTCTGGCCGCCCGACAGCTGCCGCGGCATGCGTGTCTCGAAGGCGCGCGGCAGCTTCACGAGGTCGAGCAGCTCCAGCATCCGCTGCCGCCGATCGGCCACCGTCCTGCCGACCTTGAACTTCTCCAGCGTCCGGATGATCTGGGAGCCCACCGAATGGCTGGGGTTCAGCGTGTCGAACGGGTTCTGGAAGACCATCTGTATCGCGGACACGGTGCCGACGTCGCGCTTTTCGATGCCTGTCGACTGGATTTCCTTGTTGTCGAGCGTCACCGTGCCGGACGACGCGGTCTCGAGACCCAGGAGCACCTTGGCGAGCGTCGACTTGCCGCAGCCGGATTCGCCGACGATCGCCACCGTTTCCGACTGGCGCGCCTCGAAGCTGATCGTCTCGTTGGCCTTGACCGTCCTCGATTCGGTGCCGCCGAAGATCTCGCTGGCGGCGACCCGGTAGTATTTCCTCAGATCCTGGACCTTCAGCACCGGCTGCCCGGGTTTGACGGGCTCCTTGCCGGCGCCGGCGCCCGGCGGCAGTTCGCTCCAGTCGATCTCGTTGAACCGCACGCAGCGGCTGAAATGGCCATCATGACCCTCCACCGGGATCATCGGGATTTCGGCGGCGTTGCAGAGGCCCTCGACGAAATGGTGGCAGCGCGGCCCGAAATTGCAGCCCTTGGGCCGCTCGTGGGGAAGCGGCAGCTGGCCAGGAATGGCGACCAGCGGACGCGAGTTCTTGTCGGCGCCGGGCAGCGGGATGGAACGGAACAGCCCCTGCGTGTAGGGATGCCGCATGCGGTCGAACACATCCTTGATGTTGCCCGTCTCCACCGCCTCGCCCGAATACATCACCGTGATGCGGTCGCACGTCTCGAGGATGAGCCCGAGATTGTGGGACACGAAGATCATCGACGTGCCGAACTTGCTGCCGAGCCCCCTGACCAGTTCGACGATGCCGGCCTCGACGGTCACGTCGAGCGCCGTGGTGGGCTCGTCGAGCAGCAGCAGCGCCGGCTTCGAAAGCAGCGCCATGGCGATGACGATGCGCTGCTGCTGGCCGCCCGAAAGCTGGTGCGGATAGGACCGCATCATGCGCTCCGGATCGGGCAGGCGCACGGCCCGCACCATCTCGAGCGCCCGGCGATGGGCCTCCTCGTTCGAGACCTTCTCGTGGATGATCGGCACTTCCATCAGCTGGCGGCCGATCTTCATCGCCGGGTTCAGGCTGGCCATCGGCTCCTGGTAGATCATGGCGATCTTGTTGCCGCGGATCTGCCGGAGCTCCTCCTCCGACAGCTCCCCCATGTCCCTCCCCTGGAACAGGATGCGGCCGCCGACGATCTTGCCGATGTTGGAGAGATCGCGCATGATTCCGAGCGACACGGTCGACTTGCCGCAGCCCGATTCGCCGACGATGCCCATCGCCTCGCCCGGCATCACCGTGCAGGAAAAGTCCATCACCGCAGGAATCTCGCCGCGCCGGGTGAAGAAGGAGATCGACAGGTTCTCGATCTCCAGAATGGGCTCGGATTGTGTCCTGACGGTCTCGTTCATGGCTCTTCCCGTCAATCCTTCATCGACTGCTCGCGCAAGGCGTCGGCGAGCAGGTTGAGGCCGAGCACGAACGACATCAGGGCGATGGTGGGCGGCAGCGCCGGGTGGATGAAGGAGCGCAGCAGCCGGCTGGCATCCTTGATGGCGGTCCCCCAGTCGGGACTTTCGGGGGCCAGTCCGAGCCCGAAATAGCCAAGCGTCCCGAGCAGGATGGTCGTGTATCCGATGCGCAGGCACGCATCGACGATCAGCGGCCCCCGCGCATTGGGCAGGATCTCCCACAGCATGATGTACCATGGGCTCTCGCCGCGGGTCTGGGCGGCGGCGACGTAGTCGCGCGTCTTGATGTCCATGGTGAGGCCGCGCACGATGCGGAACACGCCGGGACTGGACGCGAACACCACGGCGACGAAAATGTTCAGCTGATTCGGCCTGATGGAGATGATGCCGAGCGGATCGGCATCGAACACCAGGCCGGCATAGATCCACCCGCCGATGATGAGCGTCAGCGCCAGCAGGAGATAGATGCGGTCCGGCCGGTCCTTGAAGCGCGTCCAGAACAGCGCCGAAAAGAAGATGATCGGAAACAGGAAGAACAGCCCCGCCAGCCCGTAGGGGATGGGCGTGTCCATGATGCCGGGCGTGACCAGCAGGTAGAACAGAAGGATGACCGGGAATGCCAGCACCAGATTGGCGAGGAAGGACAGGATCGAATCGATCCTGCCGCCGTAATAGCCGGCGGGCAGGCCGAGCGTTATGCCGACCATCAGCGCAAAAGCCGTGGCCGTCGGCGCGATGATCAGCACGATCTGGCTCCCGAAGACCATCCGGCTGAACACGTCGCGCGCCAGCTTGTCGCCGCCGAACAGATAGACCTGCCCCGACGACGGCTCGATCGAGCCGGGCATCGCGTCCTTCATGATGGCAACCTGCGCCAGCGGGTTGAAGGGCGCGATCTGGGCGGAAAACAGCGCGGTAAAAAGCCAGAAGAAGCAGATCCCGACCCCGGCTATGCCGACCCCGCTGTCGAACAGCTGGCCGTAGAGTCCGAGCTTCTTCCTGTAGAGGAAGCTCGCGGAAAGCACGATGGCGAGCGCCAGCCATACCGGCCAGAAGCGCGCCAGCGCCCCGACGAAAATCTGGAAGGCACCCACCGTTTCCATCGGGTGCCCTTACTGAACTCTGATGCGCGGGTTGAGATAGGCGTAGCCGACGTCGGAGATCAGCTGGGTGAGCAGCACGACCAGGACGGAAACCAGCGAGCAGCCAAGCAGCAGGTCGATGTCGTTGTTGCCTGCCGCTTCGACCAGCATGAAGCCGAAGCCCTGGTAGCGAAACATCGTCTCGACGATGACCACGCCGGTGAGCAGCCAGGGAAACTGCAGCATGATCACCGTGAACGGGGCAATCAGCGCATTGCGCAAGGCATGGCTGACGACCACCCGGTTGAAGCCGAGGCCCTTCAGCCTTGCCGTCCTTATGTATTGCTGGGTCATCACCTCGACCATGGAGGCGCGCGTCATGCGCGCGATATAGCCGATCCCGTAGATGGCCATGGTCATCACCGGCAGGGTGAAATTGTAGAAGGTTATGCCCTGTCCGGTCGCCGACGCCGCCGAGCCGTTGAGCCAGCCGAGCCACGAGGCGAAGATCACCGTGAAGATGACGCCCGACACATATTCGGGCGTGGCCGTCGTGGTGATCGATGCGACCGACAAGCCCCGGTCGGTGCGCGACCCCTCCCGCATCCCGGCGAGTATGCCGATCAGCAGCGATATCGGCACCATGGTGATCATCACCCAGAACATCAGCATGCCGGTGGCGCCGAGCGCCGGGAACAGCTTGGCCGCGACGGTCGTCTTGAACTTGGTGGAGCAGCCGAAATCGCCCTGCAGGATGCCGGAATAGCGAGGCTCGGCGGGCTCGTTGCAATAGGAGAAACGCGGCGCCGTCTGTCCCGTCGCCGGATCCGTGTAGGGCTGTTTCTGGACCACCCCCAGCCAGCGGCCGTAGCGGACGAAAAAATTGTCGCGGTAGCCGTTCTTGACCAGCCAGCTCTCGATGTGCTCGTCGGAGGAACGCATGTCGAGCTGGCTGATCGACAGCTTGCGAAGATTCGGCTCGAGATTGACCATGAAGAAGACGACGAGCGTCAGGCACAGCATGGTCAGGACCATGCTCCCAAGCCGTCGAACGATGAAACTCAGCATGAAACTGCCCCCTGCCGGCAGGGTGGGCCAGGTCTGCGCCCACCCGCCGCGCGACGGAGGGGTCCAGGCCCCTCCGTTCGAACTTCGGGATCAGGCCTCGTCGAGCCAGACCTTGCCGAAATCGTGCTCGAAGGTCGGGTGCATGCCGTGGTTCTTAACCGACGGCGCCGAACTGTTGTAGAGCTTGCGCCAGTACGGCTGGACGATGATGCCCGAATCCTGGAGGATCTTCTCGATGTCGCCCATCACGGTCTTGCGCTTCTCGGCGTCGGCTATCGTCAGCGCCTCGCCGATCTTGGCATCGAGTTCGGGGTTGGAATAGGCGGCTTCGTTCCAGGCCTCGCCGGTCCGATAGGCGATGGCCACGACCTGGACGCCGAGGGGCCGCATGTTCCAGTTGGTCATCGAATAAGGATATTTCGTCCAGTCGTTCCAGAAGGTCGAGCCCGGCAGGACGGTGCGCTTGACCTTGATGCCCGCATCGCGAAGCTGTGCCGCAATGGCGTCGCCAGTGTTCTTGTGCCAGTCCTCGTCGACGGTGATGAGGTCGTGCTCGAAGTCGGCCTGCCCGGCCTCCTCCATCAGCGCCTTGGCCTTCGCCGCGTCGCGGGCGATCTTCGGCAGCTCGACATATTCGGGATGGATCGGACAGACGTGGTGATTTTCGGCCACCTCGCCGGCATTGCCGTAACCCAGTTGCAGGACGACGGCGTTGTCGACGGCCAGTTGCAGGGCGTTGCGGACCTTCTGGTCGTCATAGGGCTTGTGGCCGAGATTGGTGCGCGCGACGATGGTCGACGCCGTCACGATCTCCGAAGTGACCAGCCCGACACCCTCCAGGATGGAGACGTAATCGGCGGTCGTTTCGTGGTTGGTATGGACCTCGCCGGCCTCGAAGGCCGAGACCATCGCCGACGGATCGGTGCCGTAGTCGATGAATTCCACACCGTCGAGATGGGCTTCGCCACCCCACCACTTGCCGTTCTCGCGGCGCTTGTAGACGACCTTCTGCCCGACGTCGTAGGAGACGAGCTCGAACGGGCCGGTGCCGATCGGGTTCTTGACGAAGTCCCTGCCGGTCTCGTCGAAGCTGCGATGCACGATCAGGGCGGGATAGTCGCAAAGATTGGGAATGAGCGCGATGTCGGCCGCCGTCAGCTTCAGCTTGACGGTCATGTCGTCGACCTTCTCGATCGACCCTTCGCGAAGCTTGCCGCTGGCCTCGTCGATCAGCGTGCCCAGCCGGCCCGGCATCGAGTTGCCCTCGGCGCTCTTGTCGGCCCAGCGCGTGAAATTGAAGATCACGTCGTCGGCGTTGAAGGCGTCGCCGTTCGTCCATTCGACGCCCGGGCGGACATGCAGCACGTAT
This sequence comes from Rhizobiaceae bacterium, assembly GCA_020696915.1. Lineage (GTDB taxonomy): Bacteria > Pseudomonadota > Alphaproteobacteria > Rhizobiales > Rhizobiaceae > JAJFMR01. The sequence goes on from JAJFMR010000119.1 coordinate 6,144, forward strand.
TCGGTCGCATCGTCATTCACCTCCCAGCTTTCCAGCAGGTACGGCTCGAAGGTGAAGTCACGGGTGTATTTGACGAGCGGCTCCAGCGTCTGGCGCTCGGCGTTGGCGATCTCGGACCAGTCGGCGGTGCGCGGGTCCTTCGGGTCCTTGACCGACATCGCGACCTTCAGGACACCGCCCTTCTTGGCTTCCTGCGCCACCGCCCTGGTCGGCGCGGCCAACCCGATCATTCCGTAGGCCATGGCCGTCGATGCGCCGAAGGCGCTGGCAAGCGCCAGAAATTCGCGCCGATCCACCTTGCCCGCCCTGGTCTGCTCGGCGAGCTCCAGGATGTGATCCGGGACACGATCGGCGCTGCTCTTGAAGAACGACATCACTCTCTCCCATTGTTGGCTTTCTGCCTTACAATTTCGCATCCGCCCCGCAATGTCAAAAGCGGAAGCAGCGAAACCCCGGCTCGAATGTGCAACTTCGGCCATCGGACGGTTGTCGCGATAGCGACAGCCATGTCGTAAAAGCGCTAACCTGGGGCCGGGATTGCAGATCAAGCAGCCGGCGACCGATACGAGACCATCAGCGACCGCGGAGCGGGCGGAAACACTCAGTATTCCCTTTCGAAGAAGATGCCGCCCTTGGCTTCGCCGGATTCGGATGCCTCGCCGCGCAGCTTCACGCCGCGCCCGACATCGAGATCGATCCTCGCCTTTCCGGAACCGGCCCTGTCGCCCTTCTCCAGGGAAAGATAGGTTCGGTCGTTCAGATATTTGCCGACCGAAACCGATGTACCTCCCTCTTCGTCGGTTCTGACGTCGAGGTCATCGACGCCAATCTGGCTGCGCAGCCTTTCGAGCAGCGTCGTCGAACCGCCGATGCCTGCGAACTGCGCCGCAGCCTCGGCAAGCTGGGCGATCTGCAACGGCGACAGGTTGGACATGGAACGGCCGAAGACCAGCCGCGCCAGAATTTCGTCCTCCGGCAGCGCCGGCACCGAGGAGAAGTCGAACGCCGGATCGTTGGCCGGGCCGCTGACGGTGACGGTCACCGTGGTGTCGCCGGCCACGGAGTCGGCCGACAGGTCGAGATACGGCACGAGCGAGCCCGAGAAATCGATCGTGCCGCGGGTGAAGGTGAGCCGCTTGCCGAGGATGGCGAGCCGCCCTCGCCGCAGCGTGAACTGCCCGGTGGCTTGCGGCGCCGATGTCGGACCGGTCAGCCGAACGCTGCCGCCGAGTTCGGCGTCCAGACCGCGTCCCTGCACGAAGATCTGGTTGGCGGCGTTGACGGTGACGTCGAGAGTCAGCCGGCCGGCGCCGCCGCCGGCCTGCTCGGCAGGGCGAAGCGCCGCCTGCTGCCGGCGCACGGCGGCCGGCGCGTTGCGGTGCTCCACACCTAGCCTCGACAGGGAGGCCGGCAGCCGCTCAGGGATGGTGATGACGGTCCTGCCGAGATCGATCGTGCCGGTGAGCGTCGGTGCGGAGCCGAGCGGTCCCCGCACCGCCAGATTGCCGTTCATCGTCGCCGTCACCACGCGGCCGTCGGTGTATCGGGCGTCCGAAATCCGGATCGACAGGTCGGCGGGAAAGCCGCGCGCCGGGTCGATGCCGACGCTGCCCGAAGCCGACAGGCTGCCGCTGGTGGACAGCGTCCCGGTCAGCGACCGCAAGGTAGCCCTGCCTCCGCCGAGCGAGACATCCGCGCTGATGTCCTCGACCGCGAGCCCTGACCTGGCATCGACGAGCCGGGCTCCCGACGCGCGGAGCGAACCCCCGATCGCCGGAGAATTGAGCGCCCCGCGCAGCTGCAGGGAAACCTCCGCCCCACCGCTCAGCGACAGGCCCTGCGCCGCCAGCCGTCGGGTCAGGAAGGCGAACGGCACTGAACCGGAGACGTCGACGGAGAGCGAGCGTGACCGCGTGTCCACGGTGCCGCCGGCGCGCAGCCCGACGCCCGTGCCGTCCGCCGCCCTTGCGTCGAAGGTGAGCCGGCCGCCGGCGAAGTCGCCGCTCGAA
>JAJFMR010000120.1 GCA_020696915.1 Rhizobiaceae bacterium
GGAGCGGAGGGGAGGCGAGCAATGACCGGGAAATTATCGGCCCGACTTACGCTTTCGGCCTGCGAACAAATTCAGTCCCGCATGCTCGAGGCCTGTCGAGAGGTCGCCGCAGACTATGGTCTTGTCATCGAAGCGCCGGCTGGCGAGACATGACATCCGGGCTGTCCTTCGAACCCGTGTTCCGCGTCAGCGTCCGTGCTTCCGGCAAGGCGTTCGACCTCGAAAGGGAGAGGTTCGAATTTCTGGCCGAGCAGTACGGATTGTCCGCCGCCGACTTCGGCCGCGAATTCAGCACCGGCCGCGAGAAGTTCAGGATCGTGGGCATCGATCCCAGACGGCCTCGCTACCCGGTTTCCGTCGAACGCATACCGGATCGCAAGGGCTTCAAGTTTACCGCCGAGAACGTCGCTCTGCTTCTGCAGGCCCAGGCAGTCAAACCCTGATTTTGTCCGGGTCCGCCGGATCCTGCTATCAGCCTTCCCCAAGCCGGCTGGCCAGCGTTTTCGGCGCCTGGAGCAGGAAAGCGCGCCGCAGCCGATGCCGAAGCTCGGCCGGCTCGATCCTGTGGATCCGCACGAGAATGGCCGGCCAGCCGCGGTAATGGTCGGTCTCGAAGTAGACGTCCGGCGCCGCCTCGACGAGCATCTCCTTTTCCTCGACCGCGCACATCAGGACCACCGTGTCGGCGTCCTTGACGCGCGACAGGAATTTCCGCCTGACCATCAGCGCGGGAGTTCCGTAGGAGGTTGCCTCGACGACCTCCGGCAGACCGGCGGCGGCCGACAACAGCTTCTCGAAGGCGGGCTGCAGCCTGCTCCCCGGGGAGCCCCCGTCAGGCGGCAACGTGGTCGGCACCGGCGCTGTAATAGCTTATATAGCGGGCGGCGATTTCTGCGACGGGAAGTACGATGAACACGTCGACGGTCCCGAAATCCGGATCCACAACGCAGCCATCGCCTATCCTGGCGCCGAGCCGCAGATACCCCTTGATCAGCGGCGGCATGGCGGCGACCGCCGCTCTCGTGTCGACGGCGTGGCGCGGCATGAGGTCCATCGCGGTGTAGCGCGCGGCCACGGCCTGCACGTCCCATGCTGGTCGCGCCCGGAAGTCGTAGGCGAGGCAGGACAGCGCCTGCGCATGCCGGGCCGGCTGCGTACCCGGGAACGATGCGCAGCCAGTCATGACACCGATGCCGTGATGCGTGACATACGCCCAGATTCCCTGCCAGAGCACCTCGATGGTGCGTTTCGAGCGATACTCGGGCAACACGCAGGATCGCCCGAGCTCGAGGAAACACTGGTCGGGATGGCGCCTTGTCAACTGCTTCAGTTCGAACTCGCCGTCGGAATAGAATCCCCCGCAGCGATCGGCAACGTCCTGCCTGAGCAACCGGTAGGTGCCGACGATGCGGTGATGTTCCGGGCCAGGCAATGCCGTATCGAACACAAGAAGGTGGTCGCAGGCCGCATCGAACCGGTCCGCGTCGTGCTCCTCGGGGCCGGTGAAGCCGCCTCCGCTGGCGCCGAGTTCGCCATGGAAGACCCTGTAGCGAACCTTCTGCGCAGATGCGATCTCTGCCTCGTTGCGGGCAAGCCGCACCTCCAGCGAACCGATCCGGCCAAGCGGAACCGCATCGAGCATGCAGGCTTCGAAGCGGGAGACTGCGCCATTGTCGGTGTAGACGTCACGCGATGACAACGCTGCCTGCACGTGTGATTCTCCTTCGTGCCGCCCTGGTGGCGCGGGGATAGGCGAGCTGTGCAACAGGACTGTGACGGTACCGTGCCCGCATGGACCGGGCAAGCAGATCGCAGGCCGGGTATTCGCGTCAGGGTTGCCAGGCCCGGTGGCCAGATGGCCCGGCGCGACCCTTGCGGGGGAACGAAATCCTGCTTTCACCTCCGCTTTTCTCCGAATCCGCCTAATGGCCGAAACGCTCTGTCGCCTTGCTTCTCGCAATCTCGGACGAAACGCCGCATTGGCTACGTCCGGAAGTGCCTTGGAGCGAGTTGCGGCCGCCTTCGTGCGTGATAGAAAGCGGGACCGTCGCGAGGAGGCAGAGGGGAACAGGGCATGACGTCATCGCGGGATCCGCGCACTGTGGCGGCGGCCAAACGGAATCGCCGCCGACACGGCGTTCGGGGCGGTGACGCCGCCGATCTATCTTACAAGCACATTCGCCTTCAAGGCCTATGATGAGCACGGCGGCTACGAATACAGCCGCACTGCCAATCCGGGCCGGGATCTGCTGGCGGACACACTGGCCAGGCTGGAGGGAGGCGCCGGCGCTGTGGTTACGGCGTCAGGCATGGCGGCAGTCGACCTCGTCCTGTCGAGGGTCGGGCGGGGCGATCTCGTGCTGGCCCCGCACGACTGCTACGGCGGCACCTGGCGCCTGCTGTCTATGCGCCGCGCCAGGGGGCATTTCGACGTCGTGTTCGTCGACCAGTCGAATGCCGCTGACCTGGCGGCGGCATTCGCGCGAAAGCCCGCGCTGGTGCTGATTGAGACGCCATCCAATCCGCTCATGCGCGTCGTCGACATAGCTGCGATCGCCGCGCAGGCCAAAAAGACAGGGGCCCGGGTCGCCGTCGACAACACCTTTCTTTCGCCGGCGCTGCAGCGGCCGATCCCGCTCGGCGCGGATTTCGTCATCCATTCCACGACCAAATACCTGAACGGGCATTCCGATGTCGTCGGCGGCGCCGTCATCGCGGCCGACTCTGCCGAGATCGACGAATTGCTCCTGTGGGCCAACGTCACCGGCGTCGCGGGTTCGCCGTTCGACGCCTATCTGACGCTGCGGGGCCTTCGCACGCTGTTTCCGCGCATCGAGCGCCAGCAGAAAAGCGCCATGGCCGTGGCGGCATTCCTGGAGCGGCAGTCGGCGGTCGCCTCGGTCAACTATCCGGGGCTCGCATCGCATCCCCAGCACGCGCTCGCCAAGGCCCAGCAGACCGGGTTCGGCGCCATGCTGAGCTTCGAGCTGGCCGGCGGCGTCGAAGCGGTCCGCCAGTTCGTCGAAGCGGTTGCCATCTTCACGCTGGCCGAATCGCTGGGCGGCGTGGAGAGCCTCGTCGCCCATCCGGCGACCATGACGCATGCCGGGATGGGTTCCGAGGCGCGCCGGGCCGCAGGCATAAGCGACGGTCTGCTGCGGCTGTCGGTCGGGCTGGAGGCGGAAGCCGACCTTCTCGGCGATCTCGAGACGGCGCTTGCGGCGATTGTTTAGGCCGCAGCCTGCTCCTCGACCGACCGCACGAGCGCGTCGGGATCGAGCGGTTTGGTGACGAAACCGCTGGCGCCATGCGCCAGCACGGCGTGACGCGTCTTGTCCTGGCTGTCGGCCGACAGCACCATGATCGGCACGGGCGCGAGGCCTGCCTCCTCCTCGAACCGCCGGATGGCTGCGATCGCGTCGAGCCCGTCCATCACCGGCATGTGCAGGTCCATCAGCACGACGTCATAGTGCCGTTTGTGGCCGCCGCCAGTCGCCGCCTCCACCGCTGCCTTGCCGTTGCTGACGATGTCCACCCTGTGTCCGGCCCTGAGCAGCGTGGCCCTTGCCAGCATGGCGTTGATGTCATTGTCTTCGGCAACCAGGACGGAGAGGCCGGGCAGTCGACTGTTAGCGCGCCGCCGACGGCTGTCGGACTTCAACGACAGCGGGACCGGCGGCCGTACCGGCTGCGACCCGGACAGTAGAACCCTGAGAAGGGTCTCGCCACGCACCGGCCGCGCCAGGAAAGTCGCGTAGCCGCTGGCCCGGAATTCGCCGAGCATGCCGCGGTCCGTCGGCGCGATCATGGTGATCGCCTCGGCGCCCGCGAACCCGGCGAGCCGCAGCCGGTTGAGCACGCGGCCATCCGCCCGCTCGACCGCCGCATCTACGAACAGCGTGCCGCACCCTTCGGCCATGCCGGCGGCCTGCGCCACGGTGGAGGCGAGGAGGGCTTCGCCGCCATGCGCGCAGATCGTCATGGCGATCGCCTTGGCCTCCATCGAATTCTTCGACAGGATCACGGCGCGGCGGCCGGCAAGCACCAGGCCCCGCATCTGCGGCCCTTCGCCGGCAAGTGCCGGGATCTCGAAGGCGAACTCGGATCCACGGCCGGGCTGGCTGTCCACGACGATCCTGCCGGCCATCGAGGCGACCAGCCGCCTGGAGATGGCGAGGCCGAGCCCGGCGCCGCCATGCGTTCGGGTCGAGGTGCCGTCCGCCTGCTCGAATTCCTCGAAGATGCGGGCGATGTCTTCGGGGCTAAGCCCGGGCCCGGTGTCGGCGACCGCAAAGCGGACCATGCCCGGGCTGCCGCCTTCGGACATCGTGACGGAAACAAGCACGCCGCCCAAATCAGTAAACTTTATCGCGTTGCCGATCAGGTTGAGGAGGACCTGGCGCACGCGCCCGGGGTCGGCGGTGATGAGTTGCGGCACGTTGGGCGCGACATGGCAACCGAGGCCGATATCCTTGGCGTAGGCCTTCGCCGCGAGCAGCTCGATGACATTGTCGGCGATTTCCCGCGGCGACATCGGCTGCGGTTCGGTATCGATGCGGCCAGCCTCGATCTTGGAATAATCGAGAAGGTCGTCGATCAGCGCGAGCAGGGCGCTGGCGGACGTGGACACCGCGCCGACATAGGTGCGCTGCTCCGGCGACAATTCGGTGTCGGCGAGCAGCTTGGCCATGCCCATGATGCCGTTCATCGGCGTGCGGATCTCATGGCTCACCGTCGCGAGGAACCGCGATTTCGCCTGGCTGGCATATTCGGCCCGCTCCCGCGCGCTGATCAGCGCGGTTTCGGCCCGCTTGCGGTCGGTGATGTCGCGCGCGATCGCCCGGTGAGTGACCTGATCGGAGACCTCGTCGCGGACCGACAGCTCAAACCAGGAGAACCAGCGCACCCCGCTCCCGCAACGGATCGCGACATCAGTGGAACTCAGGCATTCGCCTTCCGCAAACGCCGCGTCGGGCACCACGCCGACCTCCACGCCGATTTCGGCAAGCGTATGGCCGACCAGATCCCGCTCGGTGACCTCGATCAGGTCCGAAAAAACCTTGTTCGAATAGACGATCCGGCCCTCTCGGTCGCGGTGCACCACGAGGTCGCCCAGCGCATCGATAAGCCCGCGGAACCGTTCCTCGCTTTCCTGCAGTTCCCACATCCGGTCGGCCAGTTTTTCGACTTCGGCGCGGCTAGTCGCCTGGTTTTGAGACATGAGCGCCGCTGCGCGGCGTTCCGCCCGCCCGGCGCGCAGGAAACTGGCAAGGCCGGCTATGCCGGCCACGGTGAGCGCGGCGACCAATGCTGGGCGTGCCGGGCCGGAAAGCGAGAGCCCGGCAAGCGACAGCAACACGACCGGACCGGCGGCCGCCAGAAGGCGCAGAACGCGCGCGGCCGGCCGCGTTGCCGTCGCCGGCGTGACGCCCGTTGTGCGCTGCCTGGCGTTTCCATCGTCGTGAGGCCGCAAGCCCGCCATGATGCCGGCATCCTAGGCCGGCAGAGCTTAGGGAAGATTTGGGGCGGCCGTTAAACTTTTACCGGTTGGCTGGCTGGCAGGCTGGTCTACTCACATGGTCACCACGACACGGCCGCGGACCTTGCCGTCGACGATGTCCCGGGCCGCCTCGACGATTTCGCCGAAGCCGATCGTGGTCGTCAGGGCGGCCAGCTTGGCGGGGTCGAGATGGCTGGCAAGGCGCCGCCATGCCTGCAGGCGGATGTCCTTCGGCGCCATCACCGAATCGACGCCGAGGAGCGAGACGCCGCGCAGGATGAACGGTGCGACGGAGCCCGGCAGGTCCATCCCGCCGGCCAGCCCGCAGGCGGCGATGGCGCCGCCATAGGACGTCATCGACAGCAGGTTGGCGAGGGTATGGCTGCCGACCACATCGATGCCGCCGGCCCATCTTTCCTTGCCGAGCGGCCGGGCGGGAGCTGAAAGCTCATCGCGCGAAATGATCTCCGAGGCGCCGAGAGCCCGCAGATAATCGCTTTCTGCCGCCCGCCCGGTCGACGCCAGGACCCGGTAGCCGAGCCTGGAGAGCAGCGCCAGCGCCACCGATCCGACGCCACCTGCCGCCCCGGTGACCACGACGGGTCCGTGCTCGGGCAGGATGCCGTGGCGTTCGAGCGCCATCACGCAAAGCATGGCCGTGTATCCGGCGGTGCCGATCGCCATGGCTTCAGTTGTGGTCAGCGCGTCGGGGAGGGGCACCAGCCACTCTCCCTTGACGCGCGCCCGCCCGGCATAGGCGCCGAAATGCGTCTCGCCGACACCCCAGCCGTTGAGAATGACCTTGTCGCCCTCTTTCCAGTCCGGGTGAGCGGAAGACAGCACCGTTCCTGCGAAATCGATGCCGGGGACCAGCGGCCAGCGCCTCACCACCGGCGCCTTGCCGGTGATGGCCAGCCCATCCTTGTAGTTGATCGTAGTCGCCTCGACCCGCACCGTGACGTCGCCGTCCATCAGATCGGCCTCGGTCAGTTCGGTGATCTCCACCGACTGCCTCTTGTCCGCATCACGGGAAATCAGGATGGCCTTGAACGTGTCGGGCATTGTCTCACTCCGAGCGTGGTGTTGTTGCCGGCCGAATTCAGCCGGCTTCGTTTCAACCGTGCGGCTCTCCGTCGGCAGCGCGGCGGCGCCACGATAGGAACTCTTCCGCCACGACCAGGCAGGCGCCGACCGAAATCAGCGCGTCGGCGAGGTTGAAGACTGCAAAGGTGAAGATCGGCGTGTGGAACAGAATGTAGTCGATGACATGGCCGTAGGCGAGGCGATCGATCAGGTTCCCCAGGGCGCCGCCGACGACCAGCGCGAACCCCGCGCGTGCCAGCATCTGCTCGGGCCTGGTGCCGGCGGCCAGGTAAAGCACGAAGCCGATCACGACAAGCGACAGGAGAACCAGCACGCCGTCCCCGAACGAGCTGAACATCGAGAAGGCGATGCCGGTGTTGTAGGTCCGGTAGAGCGCCAGAAATGGCGACAGAGGCACCGGCTCCTCCAGCTCGAGGCGGGCTTCGACCAGAGCCTTGATCACCTGGTCGAGCACGACCGCAGCTGCGGCAAGCCCTGCGTAAGGGAAAATCGACCGCATCCTCACGCGGTTGCGCCCGGCAGTGCGTTGCGTCTGATCTCGTAGAGCATGATGCCGGTCGCAACGGCAAGATTGAGCGAATCTGCGCGTCCTGCCTGCGGGATCCTGATGAGCGCGTCGCAGCTTCGGGCAAGGGCCTCGGGCAGCCCCTGCTGCTCGTTGCCCATCATGAGAAGCACCGGGCCGTTGCCGAATTCGACGGCCCGATAATCGGTTGTCCCCTCGAGATGGGTACCTGCCACCAAGCCCTTGAAATTCTTTCTCCAGACCAGGAAGGCGTCCTGGCTTGCCTTGGCGATCGGCACGGCGAAGACGGATCCCATCGTGGCGCGCACCGTTTCCAGCGAGAACGGGTCGGTCGCCTCGCCGACCAGGATAACGCCGCGGGCGCCCGCCGCGTCGACGGTGCGGATTATCGTGCCGAGATTGCCGGGGTCGCGCACGCGGTCGAGCGCCACCCAAAGGTCGCGGTCTGCGGCATGGATGTCCTGGAGAGGCATGAAGCGCTGCGTGAAGACGCCCAGCACCGCCTGCGGATTGTCGCGTCGGGTTATCGCGGTGAGGATCCTTTCGGGCACTTCCAGCACGTTGCCGCCGGACGCCACCGTGCGGGCAGCGGTCTTTTCCACGCTCGGATTTCCTAGCGCCGATTTGGCGAAGACCAGCGTCCTGATCGACCAGCCGAGATCGAGGGCGTCGATCACCAGCTTCAGTCCCTCGGCAACGAACGCATGCTGCTCGTCGCGATGCTTCTTGAGCTGCAGTGCCTTGATCTCCTTGACCAGCGGATTGGCGAGACTGGTCACCTCCCTGACGCGGCCCGGCGCACCGAAAGTCTGGCGCCCGTTCATTGCGCCACCCAGCGCGAAAAGAGCGAGGTGGACAGCGCCCGACCCGCCGATTGTTCGCGCAGCACGAGTTCCCCCGATTCGACCACGCCGCCCATCCCGGCAAATACGTCCCGCATCAACGTGTGGATGGCGAAGAACGAGGCGCGGATGGAATAGACCGTGAG
>JAJFMR010000121.1 GCA_020696915.1 Rhizobiaceae bacterium
ATCCTCGACATCGTGTCGGCCAACATGGTGCGGGCCATCCGCGCCATTTCGGTGGAGCGCGGCCACGATCCGCGCGATTTGGTAATCATGCCGTTCGGGGGCGCCGGGCCGCTGCACGCCGAAGGCTGCGCCAGGGCGCTCGACATCGCGCAGATCATCGTCCCCTTCTCGCCCGGCATATTGTGCGCCCAGGGCCTGCTCGTCGCCGATCTTGCGGAGAGCTTCGTGCGCAGCCAGCGCCTGACGCTTGGAGCCGAAAGCATGGCGCAGCTTTCCGGGTTGGTCGATGCGATGCTCGATGACGCGAGCGCCTGGTGGGAAGCGGAAGGCGTCGGCGAGGCCGCGCGTTCGCTGAAACTCGCCGTCGACATGCGACACTCCAGCCAGAATTACGAGCTCCAGGTGCCGATCGAAACCGATACCCTCGCGCCGGCGCTGCCCGAAGCGGACGAACTCAGGCGGCTCTTCTTCGCTGCCCATGATCAGGCTTACGGGTTCCACAATCCGGCCGACCCGGTCGATGTCGTCGCCGTCCGGCTGACGGCCTTCGGCACTCTGCCCCGGCCAGGGATGCCCACGGCGCCCGAATCGGCGACCAGCGTTCCCGTCCCGCATTCCAGACGGCCGGTATGGTTCGATGACGATGAGCCGGTCGACACGCCGGTTTATGACCGTTCCGGCTTCGCGCCCGGCATGACGCTCGCGGGGCCTGCGGTCATCGACCAGTTCGACGCCACCGTGCTGGTCTTCCCGGGGGACGTCGCCAGCGTCGACGAGGCGCTCAACATCGTCATCGATCGCGCGAGGGCTTCCGCATGACCATGTCGATCGATCCGATCACCATCGAGATCGTTGCGAGCGCCTTCCGGTCGGTCGTCGACGAGACATTCATCGCGTTGATGAAGAGCGCCTATTCCACCAACATCAAGGAACGGCACGACCATTCCACCGCGATATGCGATCGCGCCGGGCGGCTGATCGTCCAGGCCGACATGTCGCTGCCGATCCACATAGCGTCGATGACCGGGCTGATGGAAACCATCCTCGCCAAGTATCCGGCCGAACAGATCGAGCAAGGCGATCTGTTCGTCGCCAACGATCCGCATGTCGCCGGCGGCACCCATCTTCCCGACATCAACTACGCGGCGCCCCTGTTCCTCGAAGGCGAGTTGCTGGGTTTCATCTGCAACATCGCGCACCATGCCGACATCGGCGGCATGGCGCCCGGATCGATGGCCGGCGGCATGTCGGAAATCTACCAGGAAGGATTGCGTATTCCCGTCGTCAAGCTGTTCCGCCGGGGAGTGATCCAGCAGGACCTGATGGACATCTTCCTGCTCAATGCACGCATCCCCGACGAGCGGCGCGGCGACCACTTCGCGCAGATAGCGGCCTGCCGGCTCGGTGTTCGCCGCGTCGCGGAGATCGGTGCCCGCTACGGGCTTTCGCTGATCCGGCAGGTGTTCGACGAGCTGGTCGAGCGGACCCGTGCGCGGATGCGCAGCGCCATCGCTTCAGTGCCGGACGGGGAATATTTTTTCGAGGACGTCATGGACGATGACGGGCTGGGGACGGTCGACATACCGATCCGGCTGAAGATCACCATCGCCGGCGACCGCGCGGTTTTCGACTGGCGCGGCTCGGCGCCGCAGGTGCCGGGCAACATCAACGTGCCGCTGAACGCGACGCGCGCTGCGGTCGCCTACTCGCTGCGTGCCCTGCTCGACCCGGACATCCCCAACAACCAGGGCATCATCGACTGCTGCGAACTCGTGACTGAGCCGGGCTCGATCGTCGACTGCAAGGCGCCCGCCCCGGTCGCTGCCCGCGCCCACACCTCGCAGAGGCTGATCGACATCACCATCGGGGCTTTCGCGAAAGCCGTCCCGGAGCGCGTCGTCGGCGCCTCCAACGGCGCCAACACGACGGCCGTGTTTTCCGGCACCGACCCGCGAAACGGCGCGCAATACCTTTACTTCGAAACGCTGGGCGGCGGGTTCGGGGGGCGCAACGATCGTGACGGCAAGGACGGTGTGCAGGTGCACATCACCAATACCTCCAACCTGCCCATCGAGGCGATCGAGACGGAATATCCGCTGCGCGTCGTAAGCTATGGCTTCATCGAGGATTCCGGCGGCCCCGGACGGTATCGCGGCGGCGGCGGGCTGCGACGGGTCATCCAGCCGGTCGGCCACGATTGCATCTTCAATGGCGCGGGTGAGCGCTTTACCCACGCTCCCTGGGGCGTATTCGGAGGCGGGGCAGGGCGGCCGGGCCGTTTCCTGCTGGACGATGGCGAGGGGGAGGATCGGCTCGAAGGCAAACCCTCGGGGGTGAAGGTACCGGCCGGCCACAGGATCGTGGTCGAAACACCGGGCAGCGGCGGCTATGGGCCGGCCAGCGAACGCGACGTGCAGGCGGTGGAAGAGGACCTGCGCTCCGGGAAATTCTCTCGGGACTTCATTGCCAGGCATTATCCGGGCATAGTCCCCGAGACGGGTAAACAGCTGCGGCGCAGCGGAACGTGATTTCTGAACTGAAAATGGGAGTCAGTCGATGTCGAGAATGATCATACCGGCGATGGTTGCCGCGGTGCTTGGCTTCGGGGCGCAATCAGCCTCGGCGCAGGTCGCATGGGATCTCGTGAACGAGTACCCGCCGAATTCGATCCACGCGCAGGCGGCGGATCGCTTCATCGAACTTCTCTCGGAAAAGTCCGGCGGCAGCATCTCGGTGACCGCGCATCACGGAGCGGCGCTCGGCTACAAGTCCGTCGATCAGTTCGACGCGGTCGGCGATGGGGCCGTGCAGGTCGCAAGCTCGTTCATCGGGCCGTGGGCCGGCATCGATCCGGCTTTCATTCTCACCTCGCTGCCGTTTCTCGCCCCGACGACCGAGGACGCCTTCGCCCTCTACAAGGCGGCCAAGCCGACCTATGAAAAGGTGCTCGAAGACGCCAACCAGGTGTTGCTCTTCGCCACGCCCTGGCCGCCGAGCGGCTTCTGGGGGAACAAGCCTGTCGACAGCATGGAAGCCCTGAAGGGCATGCGCATCCGCACCTTCGACGCCAGCGGAACGACCACGCTGAAGGCGGCCGGAGCGGCTCCGATCCAGCTTTCCTGGGCCGACGTGGTGCCGCAGTTGATGACCAAGGGCATCGACGGCGTGCTGACCTCGGCCGACGGTGGTGCGGCATCGCAGCTTTGGGAGCACCAGTCCCACTTCACCGAGGTGAACTACGCGCTTCCCCTGCAGATCGTGCACGTCAACAAGGATGCTTTCGAGAGCCTCTCCGAAGAGCAGCGCAAGGCGGTGACGGAAGCGGCCAGCGAGGCCGAGGCCTATGGCTGGGAACTGGTGGTCAATCGCGTCCAGGAGAATTACGAGCAGATGCGCTCGCATGGGATGACGATCGTGGAGAAGGTTTCCCCCGACTTCATCGCCGAACTGACCAAGGCGGGGCAGTTGGCCGTGGACGACTGGAAATCCAAGATGGGAGCTTCCGGAGAAGAAATTCTGAAGGCCTACGAAGAAGCCCGCAAGAATTGAGGCTGGGGCATGGGCGCGATCGGCCGAGGCGCGCCCCATAACGCTGAAGCGGCGCGCGCCGGGGGAACGCGTCCGCTTGAGTGTCTCTGCTTTCGCATCGGATTATCCGAAAGGCGACCATCTTGGGCATAGCCGGGAGGGACGGATGAGGACTTTCCAGACCGTCGTCTTCGGCCTTTCGCGGCTGTCGGCCGGGCTGGCATGTCTGCTGGTGGTGGCGATGGTCCTGCACATCCTCTATGAGATCGTCCTGAGGACCTTCTTTTCCAGCTCGACTTTCGTGCTGGACGAGTTCGTCGGCTACGCCGTCGCGGCGACGACGTTCCTGGCGCTCGGCTATTCCTTCGAACATGGCAGCCTGATCAGGGTGGGGCTCCTGCTCGAGCGGCTGGACGCCGGCTCGAGACGCGTGGCGGAGATCGTCTGCGGCATCGCGACGCTCATCGTGATGGGCGGCCTGACATGGTATTTCTGGCTGATCCTCTGGCGAAGCTGGGTGCGCGGCCGGGTCAGCAGCTCGATAGCCGAAGTTCCGATGTGGATCCCGGAATCGCTGGTCTTCGCCGGCGCCTTGATATTCTGCCTCCAGCTCGTGGCCTATCTGATACGCCAGCTGACCAACGAAGCTCCTCCGGTCGTGGTCGAGAAGTACGACATCCAGCACGATCTCTGATCACGAGGCTCCATGGACGCGCTTTACGCAGGCGGTGTCGTCACCATTCTGATCTGCCTCTTTCTCGGACTGGGCGTCTGGATATTCGCCGGCCTGTTTCTGGTGGCTGCGGCAAGTCTCGTCGTCGTGCTCGGCATGGACGTCGACCGCGTCGGCACCATAGCGGCCAGCATCAGCTATCGCTACGCGGCGTCCTGGGAGCTGGCCGCGGTACCAATGTTCATCTGGATGGGCGAGATCATCTTCAGGACGAACCTGTCGGACCGCCTGTTTCTCGGGCTCGTCCCGTTCGTCGACAAGATCCCCGGCCGGCTGCTGCACACCAACGTGCTCGGATGCACTCTGTTTGCCTCCGTCAGCGGCTCGTCAGCCGCCACGACGGCGACGGTCGGCAAGATCACCATGACCGAACTGATGCGGCGCGGCTACGACCGGCGCCTTGCGATCGGCTCCCTGGCAGGCGCCGGCAGCTTCGGTCTTCTGATCCCGCCATCGATCGTGATGATCGTCTACGGCATCCTCGCAGAGGTCTCGGTCAGCCGGCTGTTTGCCGCCGGCGTTTTTCCGGGCCTGCTCATGGCCGCGCTGTTCTCGGGGTGGATCATCGTCCGCGGTCTCTTCGATCCTGGCATCGCGCCGCGCGGCGAGCAGCATTTCGGGCCCCGCGACTATCTGCTTGCCATCGGCAACCTGAGCCCCGTGTTCATTCTGATGGCAATGGTTCTCGGCTCCATATACACCGGCATCGCCACGCCCTCGGAAGCGGCTGCGGTCGGCGTGCTGGGCGCGGTGATCCTGGCGCTGACGACCGGGCAGGTGGGCCTGACCTTCTTCCAGGAGACGCTTCTCGCAACCATCCGCACCAGCTGCATGGTGTGCATCATCCTGGTGTCGGCGGCCTTCCTGTCGACGGCCATGGGATATCTCCATTTGCCGCAGCAGATCGGCAATGCGATTGCCGCGCTGGATCTCGGGCCATACACGATGATCCTGCTGCTCTCGGTCGCCTACCTCATCCTCGGCATCTTCCTCGATGGCGTCGCCATCATCGTCATGAGCCTCCCCGTCACCTTGCCGCTGGCGGTCGGCGCCGGTTTCGACCCGGTCTGGTTCGGCGTGTTCCTGGTGCTCATGGTCGAGATCGGCCTGCTGACCCCGCCGATAGGCATCAATCTTTTCGTGCTTCAGGGCCTGACCAGCCAATCGCTGATGGAGGTGTCCCGTTCGGCACTGCCTTTCTTCTTCCTGATGTGCCTGGGCACTTTGCTGCTCGTCCTGTTCCCCGACATCGCGCTGTGGCTGCCGAGGTTTCTTTATGGCTGATGCGAATTCCCACGGCCGGTTCGACATCGCCGCGGCGCTGCGGGAGCTGGCGCGCGGCGGATCGGGCGCCGGCCAGCCGGAGCCGCTGTTCGAGGCATTCGATCGCCTCTGCGCGGAGCGGTTGAGCCATCTGCTCTTCACCATCCTGGCCTGGGCGCCCGAGCGCAACGACGTCCAGCGCCTATACTCGAGCCGTCCGGCCGAATATCCGCTGCTCGGGCGCAAGGCGATGGGGCCGACTGCCTGGGGAGAGCTCGTCCTGAAGCGGGGCGAATCCTGGATCGGACGCAACGCGGCGGACATTCGCTGGGCCTTCCCCGACCACGAACTGATCGCCCGGCTCGGCTGCGCCGCCTGCATCAATGCGCCGGTCCGCTGGGACGGCCGTGTCCTCGGCGTCGTTTCCGTCCTTGGTCCCGAGGGCGCCTATGACGAAGCCGATCTGCGGGGACTGGAGACCATCGCGCCGCTGCTGGTGCCCGGGTTCCTGGCCTCCCCCACATAGCATCCCACGAACCGGAGCTGGTCATGCCTGTTACAATATTCGAGAACGCTGCAGTCGTGGACGTGGAGGCCGGCGAACTGCTTGCCGACCGGCAGGTCGTTGTCGAAGGGTCGCTGATAAGGGAAGTCGCCGACCGGCCCGTCTCGGCTTCGCAGGCCCACCGTGTCGACCTGAAGGGCCGCACGCTGATGCCCGGTCTCATCGACAGCCACGTGCATGTCACCGCCTTCTCGGCCAACTTCACCGAACTGCAGCGCTCTTCGCCTTTCTATGTCGCCGCCGCCGCGGCGCGGATCATGGGCGGCATGCTGGATCGCGGCTTTACGACGGTGCGCGATGTCGGCGGTGGCGAATTCGGCCTCGCCAGGGCCGTCGAGCAAGGGCTGATACGAGGACCGCGGCTGATCTATGGAGGCAAGGCGCTTTCGCCGACCGGCGGCCACGGCGACGTGCGGCTGGCGGGGGTCGACCGGCACGACGACGCCTACAATCAGCCTGGCCTCGGCCGCATTGCCGACGGCGTGCCCGAGGTAAGGCGGCATGCCCGCGAGGAAATCCGCCGCGGTGCGCACCATCTGAAGATCATGGGCAATGGCGGCATCTCCTCGCCGACCGACCGCATCTCCTCGGACCAGTTCTCCGAGGAAGAGATCAGCGCGGTCGTCGAGGAGGCCGAAATGGCCAACCTCTATGTCGTCGTCCACGCCTATACCCCACGGGCGATCAAGCGCAGCGTGAGGCTCGGCGTGCGCTCGGTCGAGCACGGCAACCTCGCCGACGCCGAGGCGGTTGCGCTCATCAAGGAGCGCGACGCCTTTCTTGTCCCGACGCTCGCCACCTATCGGGCCCTCAAGGACGAGGGGGTCGAGGCCGGCCTGCCCGTCGAGCTCGCCGCAAAGATCGACGACGTGCTCGACGCCGGCGTCAGGGCGGTCGAACTGGCGCAACGCGCCGGCGTCCGGATGGCGTACGGCACCGACCTGCTCGGCGCCATGCATCGCAGGCAGCTCAGCGAGTTCGCCTTGCGCGCCGACGTGGTCCCGGCCGCCGACCTCGTGCGCGCCGCAACGGTCAACGGCGCCCGGCTGCTGCGCCTCGACCGGGAGATCGGACAGGTCAAGGCCGGCTACCGGGCCGACCTCATCGTTCTCGACGGAAATCCGCTGCAGGACATCGGCGTGCTGGCCGGCCTCGAAAAGAATCTGCGCGTCGTCATGTCGCGCGGAGACGTGGTTTCCGACAGGCTGGCCTGAAAAGTGCTCGCCGCTCTGGGCTGGATCGGGCGGCACGGCCAGTGGATGCTCGTCGCAGGGTTGGCCGCCGGCATCGCGTTCCCGGCGGCGGCAAAGAGCCTGCGCGAGTGGCTGATGCCGCTCATCGGGGTGATCCTGTTTCTGTCCATGCTGCGCGTAACGCCGGCGCAGGCGGCAAAGGCGCTCTCCCATGCCCGCCGGGAGGTGCCCCTGATACTGGCACTCCAGCTTGCGATGCCGCTGATGATCGCCGCCTTTTTTCATCTCGTCGGCATCAAGGGCGCACTGGCGGAGGTGCTCATCCTGATGGCCGCCGCGGCACCCATGGCAAGCGGGGCCGGCATCGCGGTGCTCACCGGGGTCGATGCCCTCACGGCGCTTCGGCTGCTGCTCTGGGGCACGCTGCTGTTGCCGCTGACATCGATCGTGCCGCTGCAGATCGTGTTCGCGGACCAGTCCCTGTCGGTGGCCGGCCCTGTCCTCAGGCTGCTTGCCATCATCGCGGCGGCAGGCGGCGCCGCAATGCTGGCGCGTGTGTTCCTTTGGCCGACGCTCGAAGGCCGCCGGCTCAAGGCGCTGGACGGCTTCGCCGCCCTCTTCCTGGCGGCTTTCGTGGTGTCTCTGATGGACGCGATCCAGCCGATGCTTCTCGACAGGCCGGGGCAGGTCGCGATGCTGCTGGCCGCCGCCTTCCTGGCAAGCTTCGGCCTGCAGTTCGGCGTCGACATCGTCCTGCGGCCGCTCCTTGCACGAAGCGGGCGCGACGTCAGG
>JAJFMR010000122.1 GCA_020696915.1 Rhizobiaceae bacterium
AACGGCGGACCCCCCCGTCTGAGATGTTCCGGGCTGCGGCGCGGCAAAGGTATCGCCAAAAATTGACGTTTACGCAAACGTCAACTTTTGCTAAAGCCCGTGCTGCCGGATCCGGTTCAACGCCGGGCCGGATTTCAGGGAGTTTCTTCATGCCGATTTACCGCGCCCCGGTCGAGGATACGCTTTTCGTGCTCAGGGACGTGCTCGGCTACGAGCGCTACAACAACCTTCCCGGCTTCGCCGAGACGCCGGAGGTGCTCGAAGCGGTCCTCGGCGAATCCGCCCGGCTCGCCGAAACCGACATGCATCCGCTGAACCGCACCGGCGACGTTGAAGGCTGCGCACGGCACGAGGACGGATCGGTGACGACGCCAAAGGGTTTCAAGAAGGCCTACCGGCAATACCGGGAGGGCGGCTGGGTAGGACTGGCGGCGCCCGTCGAGCATGGCGGCCAAGGTCTCCCTTACACGCTTCACAATGCGGTCAGCGAATACATGGTGTCCGCCAACATGGCGCTGATGATGTATCCCGGCCTCACCCAGGGGGCGATTGCGACCATCATCACGCATGGCAGCGACGAGCAGAAGGCGCGCTGGCTCCCCAACATGGTCGACGGGAGCTGGACGGCCACGATGAATCTGACCGAGCCGCATTGCGGGACCGATCTCGGCCTCCTGCGAACCAGAGCCACGCCCGTCGGCGACGGTTCCTACCGGATCTCCGGCCAGAAGATTTTCATTTCGGCGGGAGAGCACGACCTCGCCGAAAACATCGTCCACCTGGTTCTCGCCCGCATCGAGGGCGCGCCGAAAGGCGTCAAGGGCATTTCGCTGTTCATCGTCCCGAAGTTCATTCCCGATGCGGCCGGCAATCCCGTCAGGCGCAATACTGTCGCCTGCGGCTCCCTCGAGGACAAGATGGGCATTCACGGGAACGCGACATGCGTCATGAATTACGACGATGCCGAGGGCCATCTGCTTGGCGAGGTCAATGGCGGCCTCAAGGCGATGTTCACGATGATGAACGAAGCGCGGCTCGGAGTCGGCCTGCAGGGATTGGCGGTCGCGGAAGCCGCCTACCAGAACGCCGCTGCCTATGCCCGCGACCGGCTGCAGGGCCGCTCGCTGTCGGGCGCGAAGGCGCCGGACAAGCCAGCCGACCCGATCATCGTCCACCCCGACATCCGCCGCAAGCTGATGACGATGAAGGCGTTCAACGAGGCCGGCCGGGCGCTCCTCCTGTGGACGGCCATGCAATCCGACATTGCGCATCGATCCCCCGACGAGCCCGACCGCCAGGCGGCCGACGATCTGCTCGGTCTGCTGACGCCCGTCGTCAAGGGCGTGCTCACCGACAAGGGCTTCGACCACGCAGTGATGGCGCAGCAGGTCTTCGGCGGGCACGGCTACATCGAGGAACACGGCATGAGCCAGTATGTCCGCGATGCGCGCATCGCGATGATTTATGAAGGCGCGAACGGCATCCAGGCGCTCGACCTCGTCGGCCGGAAGCTCCCCCTGAACGGCGGCCGTGCCGTGCAGGCCTTCTTTCGGGAGGTGGGCGAATTCTGCGACGAGAACAGATCCGACGAGACGATGGCCCCCTACACCAAGGCGCTGAAGAAGGGGCTCAACGACCTCCAGGCAGCAACGCTATGGCTGATGCAGAACGGCCCCCGGAAGCCGGACAATGCGGGGGCTGCCTCGACCGAATACATGCACCTCTTCGGTCTGGTGGCGCTGGGCTACATGTGGGGCCGCATGGTCAAGGCCGCGCAGGCGAGGCTCGCCGCGGGCCGCGACGATGCCGCTTTCAGCCAGAACAAGCTGGTCACCGGCCGCTACTTCATGGAAAGGGTGATGCCGGAGACGACGGCGCAGCTTACCCGAATCTCCAGCGGCGCCGACACCATGATGGCGCTGCCGGCAGAGGCGTTCTGACTTCGACGGCAGTAGCATCACGCAAAACCCGGAGACGGAGGATGGCAACCAACCCCGCCGAAGTGCTCGGATTGCCGAAGCCGGCCTGGGCCGGCGACGACGTCGGCATGCTCTACGACATGGCCCAGCGCTTCATGTCCGAGGAGATCGCCCCGCGCTACGAGGACTTCGAAAGGAACGAGATCGTCGACCCCGACTGCTGGAAAAAGGCCGGCGCGGCGGGCCTGCTCTGCGCCTCGATACCGGAAGCCTATGGCGGCTCCGGCGGCAGCTTCGCGCATGAGAGCGCAATCATCGAGGCGATCGGCCATGTCGGCGTGGACGGCTTCGGCATCGGGCTCCACAATTCCATCGTCGCGCCTTACATCCTTCACTACGGCTCCGAGGAGCAGAAGCGGAACTGGCTGCCGAAGATGGCAACCGGCGAGCTGATCGGGGCCATCGCGATGACCGAACCGGGCGCCGGATCCGACCTGCAGGCAGTGAGGACGCGTGCCGAGAGGAACGGCAACCATTATCGCATCAATGGTTCCAAGACATTCATCACCAACGGCCAGCTCGCCAACCTCATCATCCTCGTCACCAAGACCGATCCCGTGCTCGGCGCCAAGGGCACCTCGCTGATTGCCGTCGAGACAGCCGAGGCAGAGGGCTTCCGGCGCGGCCGCAACCTCGACAAGATCGGCATGAAGGCGAACGACACGTCGGAACTTTTCTTCGACGACGTCCGCGTTCCCACCTCAAACCTGCTCGGGGCCGAGGAAGGCCAGGGCTTCGTGCAGCTGATGCAGCAGCTGCCACAGGAAAGACTGCAGATCGGCGCCAGTGCGATCGCCATGATCGAGCGGGCACTTGCGCTGACCATCGACTATGTCAGGCAGCGCCGCGCCTTCGGCAAGCCGATCATCGATTTTCAGAATACGCAGTTCAAGCTGGCCGAACTCAAGACCGAAGCGACCGTCGGCCGCGTTTTCTACAATGATTGCGTGAGACGCCACATCGATGGCGGCCTCGACCCGTCGACCGCCTCGATGGCAAAATACTGGCTGACCGACCTGCAGGGAAAAGTCGTCGACGAGTGCCTTCAATTGCACGGCGGTTATGGCTACATGAATGAATACCCGATCGCCCGGATGTACCGGGACGCCAGGGTCCAGCGCATCTACGGCGGCACCAACGAGATCATGAAGCTGCTGATCGCCCGCACCCTCTGACAGACCGGACACGACGCCGGCAACCAGCCGTCGGGCGAACCGGAACGAGCGCCGCCGCCGAAAACCAAGGAGAACCAGGATGGCCGAAGCCTTTGTCTATGACGCCGTGCGCACCCCTCGCGGCCGCGGCAAGAAGGATGGTTCGCTCCACGAAGTGCCGGCCGTGCGGCTCGGCGCCAAGGTTCTGGAGGCGCTGCGCGACCGCAACGGCCTCGACACTGGCCTCGTCGACGACATCCTCTTCGGCTGCGTCGATCCGGTGGGCGAGGCAGGCGCAGTCATCCCGCGTTCCGCAGCCTTTGAAGCCGGCTATGCAAGCACGGCGCCGGGCGTGCAGATTTCGCGCTTCTGCGCCTCCGGTCTCGACGCCATCAATCTGGGCGCCGCCAAGATCGCCCAAGGCGCCGACGACATCGTCATCGCGGGGGGTGTGGAATCGATGTCGCGGGTCGGCATGGGTGCTTCAGGCGGTGCCTGGTACATGGACCCGTCGGTCGGCTTTCCCGCATGGTTCGTGCCGCAGGGCATATCCGCGGACCTGATCGCCACCAAATACGGCTTCACACGCGACGATGTCGACGCCTATGCCGTCGAGAGCCAGAAGCGCGCGGCAAATGCCTGGAACAAGGGCTGGTTCGCGAAGTCGGTCATCCCGGTCGCCGACCAGAATGGTCTCACCATTCTCGATCGCGACGAACACATGCGGCCGGCGACCGACATGCAGTCGCTCGCCTCGCTCAACCCTTCCTTCGTGGTGCCCGGTGAGATGGGCGGCTTCGACGCGGTGGCGGTGCAGCGCTATCCGGAGCTCGAGGAGATCAACCACGTCCATCATGCCGGCAACTCCTCGGGCATCGTCGACGGGGCAGCGGCGGTGCTGCTCGGCTCGAAAAAGGGCGGCAAGGCAATGGGGCTGCAGCCGCGGGCCCGCATCAGGGCATTCGCCAATATCGGCTCGGAACCGGCGATCATGCTGACCGGCCCGGTCGACGTCACCGAGAAGCTGCTGAAGCGCGCCAGGATGAGACTCTCCGACATCGACCTCTTCGAGCTCAACGAAGCCTTCGCGTCGGTGGTCCTGCGCTACATTCAGGCCTTCGACATCCCGCATGACCGCCTCAACGTGAACGGCGGCGCCATCGCCATGGGACACCCGCTGGGCGCCACCGGGGCGATGGTGTTCGGCACTGTGCTCGACGAACTCGAGCGGCGCGGTCTCCAGACCGCCCTGGTGACTTTGTGCATCGGGGCGGGAATGGGCACCGCGACCGTCATCGAAAGGGTATGAGACCAAGCCCGCAAAGCCTCCCCCGACGCCGGGCCGTGAACCCATATCGTTCGGTCCGCATCCTGCTCCAGCACACGGAAGATCTCGATGAGCCATACCAATTTCACGATCGACACGGACGCCGACGGCATCGCGCTGGTGACCTGGGACATGCCCGGCCGCTCGATGAACGTCTTTACGGAAGAGGTGATGCGTGAACTGGATGCGATCGTCGACGAAGTCGCCGGCGATCCCGGTATCAAAGGCGCGGTGATCACCTCGGGCAAGGACAGTTTCTCGGGCGGCGCCGACCTTGCCATGCTGCAGAAGATGCTCGGCACCTTCGCCGCGGAAAAGGCGGCCGACCCGATGCTCGCAACGAAAACCCTATTCGAGACCGCGGGATACATGACGTCATTGTTCCGGAAGCTGGAAACCAGCGGCAAGCCGTGGGTTTCGGCGATCAACGGAACCTGCATGGGCGGTGCGTTCGAACTGTCGCTGGCCTGCCACGGCCGCGTCGCCGCCGACGGCGACAAGGTCAAGCTGGCGCTGCCGGAGGTCAAGGTCGGCATTTTCCCCGGCGCCGGCGGAACCCAGCGCGTGCCGCGGCTGACCGATACCCAGAACGCGCTGCAGATGCTGACTTCGGGCCAGACGCTGACACCCAGGAAGGCCAAGTCGATGGGTCTCGTCCACGAGGTCGTGGCGCCGGAAAACCTGGTCGAGTCAGCGAAGGCCATGATCCTGAACGGACTGAAGCCGGTGGCACCATGGGACGAGAAAGGCTTCAAGCTGCCGGGCGGTCCCGTCTACTCGGCGGCGGGCGCCAATCTGTGGCCGCCGGCCATCGCCATCCTGCGCCGCGAGACCTGGGGCAACTACCCGGCCGCCCATGCGATTCTGAAATGCGTCTACGAAGGGCTGCTGGTGCCGTTCGACACCGGCCTGAAGATTGAGCAACGCTATTTCACCGAAATCCTGCAGACCAGGGAGGCGGAGGCGATGATCCGTTCGCTGTTCGTCTCGCTGCAGGAATTGAACAAGGGCGCCCGCCGCCCCGCCGGCGTGCCGGAGACGAATTTCAGCAAGATCGGAATCGTCGGCGCCGGGTTCATGGGAGCCGGCATTGCCTATGTCACGGCCAAGGCAGGCATTCCGGTGGTGCTGGTCGATCGCGACCTGGAATCCGCCGCCAGGGGGAAGGCGCATTCCGAAAGGCTGACCAGCGAAGCCGTCAAGAAGGGCCGCTCCACTGAAGAGGAGAAGGAAAAGCTTCTGTCGCTGATCACGCCTTCGGCCGACTATTTTGACATGGAAGGATCGGATCTGGTGATCGAGGCGGTGTTCGAGGAGTCCGGCGTCAAGAAGACGGCCACCGAAAAGGCGGAGGCCGTGCTGAAGCCGTCGGCAGTCTTTGCGTCCAACACCTCGACGATCCCGATCACTTCGCTCGCCCGGAATTCGGCGCGGCCTGCGAATTTCATCGGCCTCCATTTTTTCTCGCCGGTCGACCGGATGATGCTGGTCGAGATCATTCTCGGCAAGAAGACCGGCGACAAGGCGATCGCGGTGGCGATGGACTTCGTGCGGGCGATCAGAAAGACGCCGGTGGTCGTCAACGACACGCGCGGATTCTACGTCAACCGCTGCGTGCTGCGCTACATGTCGGAAGCCTACAAGATGCTGATCGCCGGCGTCCCCGCGCCGATGATCGAGAACGCGGCCAAGGCCGCCGGCATGCCGGTGGGACCACTGGCGCTCACCGACGAGACGGCGATCGACCTCGCCCAGAAGATCATGAAGCAGACGATCCGCGACCTCGGCGCCAATGCCGTCGATCCTGCCCAGATGCAGCTCATCGACACGATGGTGGAGGACCATGGCCGGTTCGGACGCAAGAACGGCAAGGGGTTCTACGACTACCCGCAGAAGCCAGCGAAAAAGAAGCTCTGGCCGACCTTGAGGGAGCTCTATCCGCAGCTGTCCCCCGAACAGGTCGACTATGAGGAACTGAAGCAGCGCTTTCTCGCCGTCATCGCCCTGGAAGCGGTCCGCGTCATGGAGGAAGGCATCGTCACCGACCCGCGCGAAGCCGACGTCGGTTCGATCCTTGCCTTCGGCTTTGCGCCGTACACGGGCGGCGTGCTCTCCTACATCGACGGGATCGGCGCGAAGAAATTCCTGAAAATCGCCCGGGGGCTGCAGAAGAGATGGGGGCCTGAGTTCAAGCCTCCGAAGCTGCTCGTCGACATGGCGGAGAAGGACCAGACCTTCTACCAGCGCTTCGATCCCTACGCTCAGGCGAAGCAGGCCGCCTGAGCGGCGGCCCGGCGCGGGCGAGCCATTCGATCGAGCCGTCCGCTTCCGGCGGAGGTGATCTCCGCCGATTGCGCGTTTATAGAATTGCTCGCAAACTGGAACGCGGCCGGCGGCCGGTGCGGCCGCCAGGGGGTCGCTCGAAGGGGGTGCCGCGGGGCATGAAACCGGCAAGACGACTGGCCGCGGCGGCGATCGTGCTCTTCGCCAGGGCCATCACCGCGGTGCGGGGCAACTGGGCTGGCGAGGGTCCCAGCCTGAAGCAGCGCATCTATTTCGCCAACCATGCCAGCCATGGCGACTTCATCCTGATCTGGGCGGTCCTGCCGCCGCGGCTTCGCAGCCGCACGAGGCCCGTCGCCGCCGCCGACTACTGGCTGAAAACGCCGCTGCGCAGGTTCATCGGTTGCGAAGTGTTCGACGCCGTGCTGATCGACCGCGACCGGGACAGGCGTGAGCGCGATCCGGTCGAAGTCATGGTCGGGGCACTCGACCAGGGCGCTTCGCTCATCGTCTTTCCGGAAGGCACCCGCAACGAGACGGACCAGAAGCTGCTGCCCTTCAAGAGTGGACTCTATCATCTGGCGAAAGCCCGCCCCGGCGTCGAGCTCGTGCCGGTCTGGATCCACAATCTCAACCGCGTCATGCCGAAGGGCGAGTTCGTTCCGATTCCGCTGATCTGCAAGGTGAGCTTCGCGCCGCCGATGCATCTGGAAGCGGCGGAAGCCAAGGAAGACTTTCTGGCAAGAGCGCGGCTGGCGCTGCTATCGGTCGGACCGCATCCCGAGGAAGTCAGCCCATGAGCCCGGCGGACGGCGATCTTCTCGCGCTTCTGGCAGGCGTGGCGGCGTTCCTTGCCGCAGCTTCGGTGGTCGGCTGGGTGCTGCACAGAAGGCTTGCCGCCGACGCGCCGAACGCCGTCATCGACAATCTGAACGCCAGGATCAAGGCGTGGTGGGTGATGGTGTTCCTGATGGCGCTCGCCTTCATCGGCGGCCGGGCCGGCGTTACCCTTCTCTTCGCGCTCTCATCGTTCGCCGCACTGCGTGAATTCCTGACCATCGCCAACGCAGGCAGAGCCGACCACTGGGCGCTGGCGGCGGCGTTCTTCGTCGTGCTGCCGGTCCAGTACTGGCTGATCTGGATCGGGTGGTACGGGCTCTCGTCGATCTTCATCCCGGTCTATGCGTTCCTGTTCCTGCCGATCATCGCGGCGGTCCGGGGCGACACCGCGCGCTTCCTCGAGCGGGTCGCGGCGGTGCAATGGGGGCTGATGATCTGCGTCTTCTGCCTCTCGCACGTGCCCGCCCTCGTC
>JAJFMR010000123.1 GCA_020696915.1 Rhizobiaceae bacterium
ACCAGAGCCAGCGTCAGGATGTTCAGGAATTTCATGGTTTTCTCCAACTGTTCTTCCGGGGAGCGAGGCCGGTGCCGTCGTTTGCCAGGACACCGGCTCGCATGTCCGGTTTAGCCCTGAGGCGGCAGGATGACTTGATCGATGACGTGAATGACGCCGTTCGTGGCGGCGATGTCGGTGGCCGTCACATTCGCCTCGTTGATCTTGACCGCGCTGCCTTCAACCTCGATGTCGATCATCTTGCCGTTGAGGGTCTTGGCTTCATCGACGCCGGCGACATCCGCAGCCATCACCTTTCCGGGAACGACGTGATAGGTGAGGACATCGATCAGCTGCTGCTTGTTCTCGGGCTTCAGCAGGTTCTCCACGGTGCCGGCGGGCAGCTTGGCGAAGGCAGCGTCGGTCGGCGCGAAGACGGTAAAGGGGCCCGGCTGCTGCAGAGCCGTGACAAGGCCCGCTGCGTCGAGAGCCGCGGCAAGCGTCTTGAACTCGCCTGCCTCGACAGCCGTGCCGACAATGTCCTTTTCGGCGCCGTGAGCAGAAAGGGCGCTGCTTCCAACCAGGACAAGCGCGGCGGCAAATGCGTGTTTCAACTTCATCGTAATCTCTCCAGTTCGAACGATCACACCTCAGGAACGAGGCGGATGCATTCTCATGTGGTGAAAACTTATTGTCATACCACTCAAGTTTTCGTGAACGGAACATGATTTATCTTGACAGTAAAAACTTCCGCTGAAACATCTCCCCCAGGGAAAAGGAGCTTCGAAAAATTTGGTGTCGGACACACTCGCAACCGAACTCGAGCGCTACCGGATCGGGCCCCGCATCAAATCATTGCGCCTCGGCAAGAAGATGGGGCTGGTGCAGCTTGGCGCTCATACCGGGCTCTCGCCGGCGATGCTGTCGAAGATCGAGCGTGGTCAGCTTTTTCCGACGCTGCCGACGCTGCTTCGGATTGCCATGGTCTTCGGGGTCGATCTGGACCACTTCTTTACCAGGGAAGGGCCGCTGATTCATGTAACCAGGAAGAAAGAGCGCCTTCGGCTGCCCGCGCTGCCTGGCGACGAAGCGCCGTCCTATTTCTTCGAAAGCCTGGATTATGGCGTGGCGAACCGGCCGATAGATGCATTTTTCGCGGAGTTTCCGGAACAGGCAAAGTCTTCCGCTCCGCATCAGCATGGTCGCGCCGAGTTCGTATATGTGCTCAGCGGTCGTCTGGCGGTCAGGGTCGACACGGAGGAAGTGGTGCTGAACGAAGGCGACGCCATGCACTTCGATTCGGGCGTACCGCACAGCTACCGCGGCCATGGGAAAGGGTCCTGTGAAGCAATCGTCGTCACGGTCCCCTGAGACGGAAGCGGTTCTGGACGCCGAAAGGTGCCGCGCGACTGTTCCTGACTTTTCTGAAATTCTCAGAGCGAGAATTGCAGCTTCAGCCGGCCTTCGAGGGCGCGGTCGATATGGCTGCGCGCGGCCCTTTCCGCACCCTGCGGGTCGCGAGCCTCGATGGCCGACAGGATGGCGGCATGCTCGAGCCTGGCAGCCTCGCTCCGGCCAGGAATGAGGAACGTCGTGCGCGGCAAAAGCGCCAGGGAATCGTTGAGATCCTCCAGCATTCTCGTCAGCCAGGCGTTGTGGGCGGCCTGATAGATCGCCTCGTGGAAAAGCTGATTGGCGCGCGCGAAATCCCCGGCATCGCTGATCCGGCCGCCAAAAGCTTCGGCCGCATGCTGGATGGCGGCGATTTCGGCCGGCGCCGCATTTTCCGCGGCGAAGTGCGCCGCCGCCCCCTCAATGACCGCCCGCATGGCATAAAGCTCGCGGACCTGCCGGCGATCGAGTTCGGCGACGGCCAGCCCGACCGGTGTCGCGCTGACGAGCCCGCGTGCCTGCAGGCGGGTAAGGGCCTCGCGAACCGGCGTTCGGCTGACTCCGAGCATTGCGGCCACATCCTCCTCGCGCAGCCTGCTGCCGGGGACGAGGTCGCCCCGCCGGAGAGCATCGATCAGATGGCGGTAGACCGTGCTGCCGAGCGACTCGGCACGCATCGTTCCGGGTCGGGGCGCAGATGTCATCCGATGGGTGCTCGAAGTGACCGCAGGCCTCAACTGCCGGCGGTGAGGCCGGCCGAGGTCCCGGCTATGCGGCCGAACACGGCGCCCGACATCAGCCCCGTGCCCCCCGGGTAGTTGAAGTAGAATATGCCTCCGACCATCTCGCCTGCCGCATAGAGACCGCCGATCGGCACCAGATCCTGATCGACGACCTGCCCGTCTCCAGTGATGCGCAGGCCGCCGAAGGTAAAAGTGATGCCGCAGCCGACCTGGAAGGCCTGGAAGGGACCGGTGTCGATCCGGTTGGCCCAGTTGCTCTTGCGCACGTGCAGGCCCGTGGTGCTGCGTCCGTCCTTGACGTTGGGATTGAACGGCACGTCGTCCATGACCGCCGCATTATAGGAGCGCACCTCCTCCAGGAACGCCTCGGCGTCGACGCCCTCTAGCTGCGGCGCCAGGTCTTCCAGGGTAGCGGCGTTTGCCCGGGTCACTTCCTTGATCCGGTACTCGTCGCGCAACAGATGGGCGACCTTGGAATCGAAGATCTGCCAGGCGAAATTGCCCGGCTGCTCGAGAATGACGCGGCCGTATTTGGCGTAGGTGTAGTTGCGGAAGTCGGCGCCTTCGTCGACGAAGCGCCGGCCGTTGGCATTCACCATGATCCCGAACGGATAGGAATGCTTCTGGAATCCGTCGCCGACCGCGAGGTCCCCGAATTCTGGGGCGTTGAAATCCCAGCCGACGGCGTGGCAGCCGGACCAGTTGCCGTAGGAAGCAGCGCCGATCGCCTGCGCCATCTTGATGCCGTCGCCGGTGTTGAACCTCGTGCCGCGCACACGTGCGAGTTCCCAGCCGGGGCCGAGATAGCGTGCGCGCATCTCCGGGTCCGACTCGAAGCCGCCGGCGGCCAGCACGACAGCCTTCGCACCCAAATCGAAAATCTTGCCGTCTTCCTTAACCTTTACGCCGGTGACCCGCGTGCCGTCGTAAAGCAGGCCGGTTACCCGGCACCCGTACCGGATCTCGATACCCTTCGCTTTCGCGATCGCCGTCTCGCTGTCGACCAGACCGGGTCCGCCGCCCCAGCTTTCTACCGTCAGGCCGCCCCAGAACTTGAACCTGCCGTCCACCTGGAAAGCCTGGCGGCCATAGATCGGCTGAAAGCGCACGCCAAGGCTTCGCAGCCACTTCATGGTGCCGAAGCTGCGACGCACCAGCAGCTCGCACAAGACCGGGTCGGTGCGGTAGCGCGTGACCCGGAACATGTCATCGAAGAACTGCTCCTCGGTGTAGGTACCGAAGTCGGTGCGGGCGATTTCTTCCTCCGACAGGTCCGGCATCACCTCGCGAAGGTCGTCGACGCCGCTATAGGCGAACCGGATGGCGCCTGCCGTGAAGCGGCTGTTGCCGCCATTCTCTTCGAAGGAGGCTCGCTCCAGGACGGCGACGCTGGCACCGCATTCCTGCGCCGCAAGCGCTGCACAAAAGGCCGCGTTGCCGCCGCCGACCACCACCACATCGAATTCTCGCATGTTCCGCACTCCGTCCTGTGTCCTGTTGTATACAAAAGTACACAGTCTATCAAGCTGCCTTTGACTGCGTGGTTTTCCGGTAGTCGGCCCTGCCAGAGGCGGCGACGCAGGGGTCCCCCGCACAAGCCAATTTTCTGCGGTCCCGGCCTGTACAGCGAACCGGCGGCCCGGATAGACTTGTGCCAAGGGGTGGCTTCGGGATGCCAGCATCGAGTCTTGCCAACGGACCTTCGGCGCCGGCCAGGGATGGCCGCGGGCCGATCCTCGCCTTTCGGAGAGTTAGCAAATTTTTCGGCGAGATCGGCGCCGCGCGAGATATTTCGCTCGAAGTGCGGCCCGGCGAATTTCTGTCGTTCCTGGGCCCCTCCGGCTGCGGCAAGACGACAGCCCTCCGGATGATTGCGGGTTTCGAGCAGCCGACCGGCGGCGACGTGTTTCTCGACGGCGAGCGGGTCAATGACATCCCGGCTCATCGGCGCCCGGTAAACATGGTCTTTCAGAGCTATGCGCTGTTCCCGCATCTGAACGTCGCGAGAAATGTCGCCTACGGCCTGTTGCAGCGCTCTCCGCGGCCGTCCCGCGTCGAGATCGACCGCCGGGTCGGTGCAGTGCTGGACCTCGTCCGGCTTGGCGGTTTCGGCCATCGCCGCATCTGGGAAATGTCGGGCGGACAGCAGCAGCGCGTTGCGCTTGCCCGCGCGCTCGTCAACGAGCCGAAGGTGCTGCTCCTCGACGAACCGCTCGCCGCGCTCGATCGCAAGCTGCGCCGCGACATGCAGGTCGAGCTCCAGAACCTGCAGCGACGAATCGGCATCACCTTCATCCTGGTGACCCACGACCAGGAGGAGGCGCTTTCCATGAGCGACCGCGTCTGCATCATGCGGGAGGGCCGCATCGTCCAGATCGGCAGTCCGACCGATCTTTACGACCGTCCAGCCAGCCGCTACGTCGCTGGCTTCGTGGGCAAGTCCAACTTCCTCGAAGGCACCATAGTCACGGCCTCGCCGGAATGCGCCGAGGTCAAGCTGGCGAGCGGCGTGCGGATTGCCGCCGCCCGCTTCGGGGAAGCGATGCGGCTGGCGCCGGGCGACCGCGTGACGGTCGCCGTGCGCCCGGAACAGGTGCTCTTGATGCGGCAGCGCGACGCGCTTCCGGCCGACATTGCCGTCGGCTGCGAGAGTCACGTCCTCAACCGGATATTCCTCGGGGAGCACACCGAATACGTGCTGCGCAGCGATGCGCTTGGCGAGTTCGCCGCGCTGGCGCCCAGACAGAGCGAACGGGCCGAGAAGCCTTTCCAGCCCGGCGAGATCGTCACCGCCGGATTCAGGGCCGAAGCGGCCCTGGTGCTGGGCAGCGACTGAATTGCAGGAACGACGAACGAGACCCGGTCAGGAGAGAGACATGTCGGACGACACCAGGCAGATTTCCCGCAAGCAGTTCGTGGAAGAACTGTTGCGCTACCGGCGCGGCTCTGTGTCGCGGCGCCATTTTCTGGGCATCACGGGCCTCGGGCTCGCGACCGCGATTCTTGGCCAGGCGGTGCCGGGCCTGAGGCCCCGGCCAGCTTTTGCCCAGGATCTCGGCGATACCCTCAACTTCACGACCTGGCCGAACTATTTCGACCAGGCAAACCTCGACCAGTTCACGAAAGATACTGGCGTGAACATCAACGTCGCGGTGTTCGGGTCGAACGAGGAGATGCTGGCCAAGCTGCAGGCGGGCGGCACCGGCTGGGACGTTCTTGTCCCGACGAACTATACAATCTCCACATACAAGTCGCTCGACCTGATCGAGGCGCTGGAGCTGGCGCAGATTCCGAACTTCATCGAGTCCGACCACGACACGCGCTTCATTGGCGAGGCGAAGATAGACGGAGCCATCTACGCGGTTCCGAAGAACTGGGGCACCACCGGCTACGTCGTCAACACGGCCAAGGTCGAAGGAGAGATGACGACCTGGAAGCAGTTCTGGGACCGCACGCGGGACGACCTTTCGGGCCTTGTCATGGTGCATGATTACCAGCTGACGACGATCGGCAATGCGCTCAAATATTTCGGCTATTCCTTCAACTCGATCGATCCCGGCGAGCTCGCCGAAGCCGAGAAGCTGCTGATCGAGGCGAAGCCGCATCTGTTCGCGATCAACTCGGACTATCAGCCGGCGATGCGCGCCGGCGATGCCGTGATGTCCGTCGCCTGGACCGGCGACGCCTCACAGCTGAAACGCGACATCCCCGAGATGCATTACGTGCTCGGCAAGGAGGGCGGCGAGATCTGGACCGACTTCTACGCCATTCCCAAGGGCGCGCAGAACCGCCCGGCAGCCTATGCCTTCATCAACTTCATGCTCGATCCGGCGGTGAATGCGAAGGAAGTCAAGGCGCATGGTTACCCGAGCACCGACAAGCGCACCAGCGCGCTCCTGCCGCAGGAGGTTCTGAGCGACCCGATACTCTATCCGGCGCAGGAACTTCTCTCGGCGCTCGAATTCGGCGCGGCAGCCACGCTGACCGATCCCAATCGGGCCGAACTGATGGCGCGCTTCAAGTCCGCCTGACCGGCATGCGGCAAGGACGGCGGACAGGCACGACCGCGCTGCTGGTGGGACCGGCCGCGGCGTTCTTTCTCCTGCTTCTCGTCCTGCCTCTGGCCGTCGTGGTGATTTACAGCTTCGGGGAGAGGGGGGCGGCTGGCGGCTATTCCCCCGCCTTCACCTTCGACAACTATCTCAGCCTGGCGACCCGCGGCCAGGCTTTCCTGAACACGCTCCTGCTGGCGCCGCTCGGCACGCTGCTCTGTGCCCTGGTCGCCTTTCCGCTCGCCTACTTCCTCGCGGTGAAGACATCCCCTCGATGGCGGACAATGCTGCTCGTCCTGATCATCGTCCCATTCTGGGCGAGCCAGTTGCTGCGCATCTACGCCTGGCTTCTCATCCTCGGCAATCGCGGCATCCCGTCCTTGCTCGACTTACTCGGGATGGACGGCGTCCGGCTGATCAACACGCGCTTCGCCGTGTTGCTCGGCATGGTCTATGGCTACCTGCCGCTGATGGTCTTTCCGATTTATGTGAGCCTGGAGAAGCTCGACAAGCGCCTGCTCGAAGCCTCCGCCGACCTCGGCGCGGGCGCCTGGGGCACCTTCCGGCAGGTGACGCTGCCGATGTCGATCGCCGGCGTCGCGACCGGCTCCCTTCTGGTCTTCATTCTCCTGATGGGCGAGTTCATCATCCCGGCGCTGCTCGGCGGCGGCAAGGTGTTCTTCATCGGCAATGCGCTGGTCGATCTCTTCCTGCAATCGCGCAACTGGCCGTTTGGCGCCGCGATCGCCGTGTCGATGGTCGCCATCATGCTGGCGACCATCGCACTTTACATGCGTTTCATGCTTGGACGGAGCGGCCTGCGCCAGCAGGCGCTGGTCTGAGGGGGGCCGATGCGCTGGTACGTCGTCGCGATCTACGTCTTTCTCTACCTGCCGATCGCGCTCATCGTGGTCTTCAGCTTCAATGCAGGTCGCTATGCCATGGACTGGCAGGGCTTCTCGACCGAATGGTATTTCAAGGCATTCGCCAACCCGTTCGCCATGAAGGCGCTGCGGACGAGCCTGGTGGTGGCGCTGTGGACGGCGGTGCTCGCGACGATGCTTGGCACGCTGGCCGCGCTCGGCCTGGAGCGGATGCAGGGCTGGCCGCGCCGCGCCTTCGATGCGCTGATCTATGTCGCCATCATGGTGCCCGGCGTCGTCATAGGCATTGCGACGCTGATTGCCTTCGTCACCGTCTTCGATGCCGTGAATCCGTTCCTGGCGGGCCTGTTCGGCGACGCTGCGCCGCAACTCGCCATGGGTCTGCCGACGATCATCGGCGCGCACGTCCTGTTCAACCTCGCCGTGGTCATCCTGATCGTGCGGGCCCGCTTTGCGGGTCTCGACCGCAGCCTGATCGAGGCGTCGGAGGACCTTTACGCCACTCCGTTCGGGACCTTCAGGCAGGTGGTGCTGCCGATGATTTTCCCCGCCATCCTCGCGAGTTTCCTGCTCAGCTTCACCTTCAGCTTCGAAGACTTCATCATCGCCTTTTTCGTCTCCGGCCCCGACAGCACCCTGCCGATCTACATCTTCTCGTCGATCAGGCGTGGCATCACGCCAGAGGTCAATGCGATCGGCACGGTGGTGCTGGCCGCCTCGCTGAGCCTGCTCGTCATCGCCCAGTTCCTGCTCAGGGACAGGAATGCCAGGCGACCGGCGCCGGACAAAGCCGCATGACGTTTCTGGCCGATTATCGCTATTTCCGCCACAAAGGAATTGCTGCGGCGTTCCTCGTGCTCTGCCATCGGTTTTGGCCGGACTCCTGCCAGGACAGGATTGAACCTGTGCTCACGAGAATCGTCATAGTGCTCCTCGCCTGCCCGATGATTTCAGGCTGCGGCATGGCCAAGGCGGCGCGGGAAACCGGGCAGGCGTTCGAC
>JAJFMR010000531.1 GCA_020696915.1 Rhizobiaceae bacterium
CCACGGCACCACATTCTACGGGCAGCTCGCTGCCCAGCGCACCGGCACCCAGCCGCTCAACGTCGCTCAGCCGCAGCCGAGCGCGGCCGACCACCTGAGTTTCTCGAAGCGGGAGGCCGTCGCCGCCATCGCGCGGCTGGAGGAATACGGTCATCCGGGATTGGCCGACACGCTCTACCGCGAGCTTGCGGCGGAACTCTCCAGTCCGGGTGAACTCTCCCTGCTCGTCGCCATGGCCGAGCGGCGCGGTGATCATTTCCTGGCGCTGAAGGTCGGAAAGATCGCCGCATCGACCGGCCTCGACGTCGGCGCCCTGTCGCACCCGGTCGGAGCGATTCCGGAGAGCGCAGACATTACCGGCTCCGGCCAGGCGCTTGCCTATGCGATCGCCCGGCAGGAGAGCGAATTCAACGTCGGCGCCGTGTCGGGCGCCGGGGCGCGCGGGCTGCTGCAGCTTCTGCCCGGCACCGCCAGGGAAGTCGCCAGGAAGGTCGGCATCCCCTATTCGCAAGAGCGCCTGACGGCGGACCCCGGTTATAATGCGACGCTCGGCGCCGCCTTTCTCGGCGAGCAGCTCGGCCGCTTCGACGGCTCCTACGTGCTGACCTTCGCCGGCTACAATGCCGGGCCGGGGCGGGCTAGGGAATGGATGCGGCGTTACGGCGATCCGCGCGGCAAGGACATCGACACGGTTGTCGACTGGATCGAACACATCCCGTTCACCGAAACCCGCAGCTACGTGCAGCGCGTGATGGAGAACTACCAGGTCTACAAGATGCGGCTCTCGGGCCAGTTCGACATCGTCGGCGATTTGATCGACGGCCGCTAGCAGTTCGAAAATTCGCCTACCCCGCTGCGCGGACGGCCGCGTCGGCTGTCGAACTCACCTCCGGTTTTGCTTGCGCGGAGCAGCAGTCTGCCCGCGGGCGGCGGGCGGCGTTTCCCACCCGAAGACGCTGCGGCCGCCGAGCAGATGCGACTGGTCGAACTCGGCGGCGACCAGCTCCTTCAGGGTCGGCCCGGTCGCGTAACGCTCGAGCCGCCGCGACTGCGCGTCGAGCCGCTCCAGCGCACCGAGCTTCTCGTCGCGGCCGAGCCTCGCATTGCGCACTGCCGATCCGAGCACGCCGATCGTCTCCTCATAAACCTTGATTGGCACCGGGAAGGGGTGCCTGTCCTTGCCGCCATGGGCGAGAGAAAACCGGGCGGGGTCGGCAAACCGGCATGGCGCACCGTGCAGGACCTCGGCCACCAGGGCCAGCGCCCGAACCGTGCGCCGGCCGACCCCGGGCACCAGCAGGAGTTCGGCGAAATCCGACGGGCCGTTTGTCGCCGCCGCTGCCAGATTGCCGTGCAGGCGGCGCATGATGACGTCGCTTTCGCGAACCTCGTGGTGCTCCGGCATGACGAGATGCGGCAGCAGCGGCTGCCGCATCACGTCGCGGCCTTCCGCGGCGGCGAGTTCGCTGATGATGCGGTCCGGTCCGAGATCGAAAAGGAGATCCAGCTGGACGCGACGAGACGCCTCGGCGAGGCGGTCGGTGAGATTGACGATTTCCCCCTGCCGCTCGCCCTCGATCGCGGCATGCGGCTGGTCGACGAAGCTTTGCAGCCCTTCCGACAGCCAGTGGTAGCGACGGGCCTGGCGGCGGTCGCCGTTCATTCCCTGCTGCACGACAACCCATTTGCCGTCGTCGGCCACGACGAACCCATGCAGATAGAGGTCGAAACCGTCCTGCACGGCAGCGCTGTCGACCTTGGCGACCAGACGGCTGGTGCGAGCCAGCGCGTCGCCGTCGAAGCCGACGCGATCGCCGATCGCCACGAGCTCCTGCGGGGTTTTTCGCGAGTGCGCGCCGCGCCCGCCGCATACATGCACGCCGAGTTCTCCCGACAGCGGGGCCAGGCCCCGCTTCAGCGCCCCGATGACGCTCGTGGTGATTCCCGACGAGTGCCAGTCCATGCCCATGACCGCTCCGAAGGACTGGAACCAGAACGGATTGGCGAGCCGCCGCAGCAGTTCGTCGCGGCCGTAACGCTGGACGATGGCCTCGCACATCACGGCGCCGAGCCGCGTCATCCGGTCGCCGAGCCATTTCGGCACCCGCCCGCCATGCAGCGGAAGGTCGGCACTGCCTGCTCTTTGCGTCAACGATCCTTATCCCTGGCTGGCGCGCGACCGTGGCGACAACGACGCCGTCGGCCGGTCATGGCCGACAGTTTTCCAGCCTTCTCTTTACGTCAGACTGCCACCTTGAGGGAAATGCAACGGACAGGGTCACCGCCCGGTGCCAGGATCACCCGGCTTGCGGCGTGTGTTCCATGCCGGAACGAGCCGACCTGCGGACCGACCTGATATCGGTGCTCGCCCTTGCCTTGGGTGTCGCCGTGATCATCCCGAGCCTGATCGTGCTGATGATCAGCATCCTCGCCGTCCTCGGCATTCACTTCTGACGCCAAGCGCGCTGCTACACTCGGGTCTTCACCAGACCTCGCTCGCACCACGCGATGCTCGCGTACCATGCCCGCCGGATTTGCCGGGCGGACCAGCGGCATCCTGGTTAACGCGTGTCTGCGGCAGCCCCGTGCCGGACGGGCGGTGTTCAGGCCGGTTCTGCGGCCGCCGGTGCGGTATCGATCACCTCGAAATCATGGGTGATTGTCGCGGTCTTGGCGAGCATCGCCGATGCCGAGCAGTATTTTTCGACCGAGAGCCGGATTGCCCGTTCGACCTTGCTCGCCGACAGGCCGCGCCCCTTCACGGTAAAATGCAGATGAATTCGGACGAATACCTTTGGGTCGGGGGCGGCACGATCGGCTTCCATGTCGACGATGCAGTCCTCGACTGCCTCGCGGCCCTTCTCGAGAATGTGAACGACATCGAAGGCGGAGCAGCCGCCT
>JAJFMR010000532.1 GCA_020696915.1 Rhizobiaceae bacterium
TCGCATGACCTCGAGAACTGGAAGCCTCGGCCTCGCCCCGAACGCAAGATCCTCGGTGGCCGTCATGTCCGGCTCGAACCGCTTTCCGCCGCTCGCCACGTGGACGGGCTTTTCGAAGCTTGCAGCGTCGCGGATGCGGGCGAGCGCTTCCGCTATCTCTTCGATTATCCGCCGAAGGACCGCGCCGAGCTGCAGCTTTTGCTGGAGAAAGTCGAAGCCGCCGAGGATCCGCTGTTTTTCGCGGTCATCGACCTGGCGAGCGGAAAGGTCGCCGGGCGCCAGGCGCTGATGCGCATCGAACCCGCACACGGTGTCATCGAGATCGGCAGCATCTATTGGGGGCCGCTGGTGGCGCGCACCGTGGGCGCCACGGAGGCGCAATATCTTTTCGCCAGATACGTGTTCGAGGAGCTCGGCTATCGCCGCTACGAATGGAAGTGCCACAACCGCAACGAGAAGTCGAAGCGGGCGGCCCTGCGCTTCGGCTTCAAGTTCGAAGGTGTGTTCCGGCAGCATATGGTGGCTAAGGGCGAGAACCGGGACACCGCCTGGTACGCCATCATCGACCGGGAGTGGCCGTCGCTGCGCACGGCCTACGAAAAATGGCTCGACCCCGTCAACTTCGACGCCGAAGGACGGCAGAAACGGCGGCTCGAAGACTGTCGGGCGGAGGTTGCGGGCATTGTCGATGCATGAGCATTCCGGGCATGGAGCCCATCCGCATGCGAATGACGGGCATGCAACGGCGAACGCCGGGCGCGTGCTGATTGCCGCCTGCCTGACGGGCGGCTTCATGCTCGCCGAGGTCGCCGGCGGGCTCATCACCGGTTCACTGGCGCTGCTTGCCGATGCCGGCCACATGCTCACCGACACGGTGTCGCTGGGGCTCGCCTGGTACGCCTTCCGCCTGGCCGGGCGCGTCGCCACCGCACGGCTGACCTATGGGTTCGACCGGGTGAAGACCCTGGTCGCCTACACCAACGGCATTGCCGTGTTCGCCATCGGCGCGTGGATCGTGATGGAGGCCCTCCAGCGGTTCCAGGACCCGCCGGCGATCCTTGGCGGGCCCATGCTGGCGATTGCGGTGCTCGGGCTCCTCGTCAATGTCGGCGCCTTCGCGGTGCTCGCCGGCGGCGACAGGAAGAGCCTGAACATGCGCGGCGCCATCCTGCATGTGGTCGGCGATCTCCTCGGATCGGTCGCGGCGCTGGTCGCCGCGGCAGTCATCCTGACCACCGGCTGGCTGCCTGTCGACCCGCTGCTGTCGGTGCTGGTGGCGTTACTCCTGTTCCGCTCGGCCTGGTCGCTGGTCCGCGAATCCGCCCATCTGCTGCTCGAAGGTGTTCCCGGCGATCTCGACCGCGACGGGATTGCGCGAGACCTTGCCGACAATGTGCAGGGCCTCCGCGAGGTCCATCATATGCATCTATGGTCGCTCGACGGTTCGAAGAACGTCGCCACGCTGCACGCCTGCCTTGCCGACGGGGTCGACTCACAAAGAGCGGTCAGGGAAATCAAGCTCAGGCTCTCGAAGCGCCACGGCATAGAACATGCCACCGTCGAGCCGGAATTCGGACGCTGCGCAGACGCCGCGCCGGAGCATTGAGCACATGGACCGCGACACCCGCAAAGCTCTGGTTGCCGCCGCCGTGCTCCTGCTCGTCTTCGGCGTGGGCGCCTACTTCCTGCCGGTCGCCGTGATTGCGGCCGGCGATGTCTCGCCCTATGCGGGCGCTGCCGTGGCCGTCATCTTCGTCGCGGCCTTTTTCGTGGTCTTCTGGCTGCGCGGCCGCTTCCGGAGGCGAGGGGACAGGTGAAGCGAACG
Organism: Rhizobiaceae bacterium; assembly: GCA_020696915.1. Taxonomy (GTDB): domain Bacteria; phylum Pseudomonadota; class Alphaproteobacteria; order Rhizobiales; family Rhizobiaceae; genus JAJFMR01. Next base: position 1,826 of record JAJFMR010000532.1, read on the forward strand.
GCTGGCCGCGGCCGGTTTGCTGGAAGTGCCCTATGCCGATAGGCTCGCCGTCAACAAGAGCAGGCCCAGCACCAGCACGAAGCCCGCGCCGGCGAGCTCTATTCCGGTGTGGACGCGGCTTCCCATGCCGTTACGGCCGGCCAGCGCCACTGCAGCGGTCTTGGCGCTCACGGCAAGCGTGGCAAGACAGGAAACGGTCAAGGCGGTTCCGATCGCCATCGCCAGAACCGAGGCGATGCCGCCGAACCACAGCCCGTTCAGGAAGGCGAAGGTCAACACGATCAGCGCACCCGAACAGGGGCGGAGCCCGACTGCTCCGATGGCCGTCCAGGCCGACCGCCAGTTGAATCCCTCGCCGCCCAGGAGACCGGGATCGGCCATGTGCACATGGCCGCAGGATCGGCAGGTTTCGCCGGCCGCATGGGAATGATCGTGTCCGGCATGGTCGTGATGGCCGTGCCCCGGGAGGTGATGGTCGTGCCGTTGATGGGGATCGGCGGCGCCGGGCCCGTGCCGCCCATCCGCGCCGCCCGCTCGCCCGAACAGCGGCGAGACTTTCCGCCACACCAGCCAGGCGCCGAAGGCGCTGATCAGCGCATAGCTCGAGATTTCGAGAAATCGGGTGGCGTCGGCCATCGAGATGGCGGTGCCGCGCAGCACCAGGAGCATCGTCAGGATGACGAGGACGGCGGTCGTCGCCTGGAGGAAGGCCGAGAGGAAGGAAAGCACGACGCCGCGTCGCAGCGCCACCTCGTTGGCCAGCATGTAGGAGGAGATCACCGCCTTGCCGTGGCCGGGACCAGCGGCATGGAAAATGCCGTAGGCGAACGACAGCCCTGCCATCATCCAGGCACTGCCGCCGTCCTCGCGCATTGTCTTCAGGGCACCGGTGAGCGACCTGTAGAATGCCTGCTGCTGGGCGTTGATCCAGGTCATGAGGCCGGAGAAAGCGCCGTCCGGCGCGATGACCGCCTCGCTGCTGCCGATGCCCAGAGGGTTCGCGGCATGGGCATGACCAAGAAAGTGGGACAGCAGCCAGGCGAGGGTCATGCCGCCTATGACAGCGCGGACCGTCCCCGTCCTCATGAAGGCTTTTCCGGCGAGCCGCAGGTCAGCTCCAGCCGCGTCGCGAAAGCCTCGCCGACTCCGCTGGCTCCAGGGTTCTCGAAGAACTGCTCCGTCAGCGTTCCCTGGCTGAGCATCTGGTCCTCGTCCGGACGAATCACCGATTGCCGGCACCCGGCGGGCAGGCCTGTCGCTGCCAGCTGCGCGTCGTCGGCGAAATCGATGGCATCGGCTTCGATTCGAACAGGACGATCATCTGCCCGTCCTCGAAGGTCACCATCAGCTGCTCGGGCGCTGCCAGTTCGACGTCCTTTCCGTCGATGGTCATGAACTGGAAATAGTCGAACTCGGCGAGTGATTGATGGAACGTTGCGCCTGCCGCTTCGAGTTCCGCATTGTCGAGGTTCAGATCCTGGTTGGCGTCGAACGCAAGCAGCACCTCGCCGCTCGAAAACACTTCGTCGAAGCGCCAGACGTGCCGCAGCGAGCCGACGGTTTCGCCCGGGCCGACCGTCACTTCTAGCCTGGCCTCGGCAAAGACGTGCGGATGAACGCTGGCCGGCGCGGTCGATGCGAAAAGGACGGCCGCGGCAACTGCCGGCATCGGCATTCGAGTTTTCACGACAATCGGTCCCTCAAGAAGCTGGGGGCGGCAGCTACGAGAAAATCCCGGCGGAATTGGGACGTCGATG
>JAJFMR010000124.1 GCA_020696915.1 Rhizobiaceae bacterium
TCGTCGAGGCGCTGGCGGCCGCCGTGCAGGCCCGGGAGGCGGGCGATTTGCAGGGTGCGGCGGAGATCTACGATGCCGTCCTGCAGCAGGCCCCGGACACGGTCGACGCGATTGCCGGGCTCGCCGACATCCTGTTCGAAGCCGGCGACGTTGCCGGCGCGACCGACGTTCTTGACCGGGCGCCTGCCGACAAGAAGGATACGCCGGCAATCGCCGGCGTGCGCACGAAGATTGCACTGGCCGCCGAGGCCGCGCAGCTTGGCGATCCGGCCGAGCTGGAGCGCCGGCTTGCCGCCAATCCCGGCGATCATCAGGCGCGATTCGACCTTGCCATGCTTCAGAATTCCGCCGGCAAGCGGCAGGAGTCGGCCGACAATCTGCTCGCCATCGTCAAGGCCGACAGGACCTGGAACGACGACGGCGCGCGCGCGCAGCTCGTGAAGCTGTTCGAGGCTTGGGGCATGACCGACGAAGTGACGCTGGCGGCTCGCCGCAGGCTATCGTCGCTGCTGTTTTCCTGAAGCCGGGAGCGGCGCGGCACCGCCGGGCTTGCGCTTGCCCGTCCATGCACCAGATTATCCGGAGGCTGGGCGGATCGGAGGAAGAAGTGCAGGCTGGAAACGTCAACTACCGCCGCGCCACCGATCTGCCTTCCACAATTCCGGTTTTCCCGCTGGCAGCGGCGCTGCTGCTGCCAGGCGGCCGCATGCCGCTCAACATCTTCGAGCCGCGCTATCTCCTGATGATCGACGAGGCGATGGCCGGTCCGCGGCTCGTCGGCATGATCCAGCCGGGCCTCGACGGGGCGCTCAGAGAGGACGGCGAGCCCGAGATCTGCAATGTCGGCTGCATGGGCCGGATCACCTCGCTCGCCGAGACCGGTGACGGCCGTTACCTGATCTCGCTGCAGGGCGTGTGCCGCTTTCGGGTCGCCAGGGAACTGGCGGTCAAGTCGCCGTTCCGCCAGTGCCGCGTCATGCCCTTCGCCGCCGACCTGAAGGAGGACCCGACGGGCGACGAGGTCGATCGGCCGGCGCTGCTCAGGGCGTTCCGCTCCTATCTGGAGGCCAACGATCTGGAGGCCGACTGGGAAAGCGTCAGCCGCGCCGAAAACGCCATGCTCGTCAATGCGCTGTCGATGATGGCGCCCTACGGCGCGGCGGAAAAGCAGGCGCTGCTCGAAGCCGCCGACCTGAAGACGCGGGCCGAGACGCTGATCGCGCTGACCGAAATGGCGCTCGCCCGCGACAATAACGAGGAGTTCGGTTCGAGCCTTCAGTAAGAAGCATGGGTTTAATGCTTGGGAGCGGTTGGATGGGGGGAAGGGCAGAGAACAAATCCGGCGTCGACGCCAGGCTCCTGGAACTGCTTGCCTGTCCGCTCACCAAGGGGCCGCTGGTGTGGAACGAGGCAAGCTGCGAGCTCATCTCGAAATCGGCGCGGCTCGCCTATCCGGTGCGCGACGGAATTCCGGTCATGCTGCCTTCGGAAGCACGCAGTATCGACCCCGAGCAGGAAGCCCTCGGCCGGCCGGCCTGAGTTTTTCGGGTTGGCACATCGAGCAGATCCGGTCGCCGGAGCATTGCAGTGATCCTGCAGCATGGAGGCCGGTTTCGCTGCGCTCCCCCGTGCATGACGAACAGGGACCCGGCCTCTACTGGAAATTGCGGCCCTTGGGCATGTCGCTGCCGGCCTGCCGCGGCGCTGCACTGGCGTCCGCTTCCTTCCAGGCCGGGCCGGCACCATCCTCGGGCCGGCCGCGCCCGTCGCGGCTTTGCTGCGGCCGCCTTTCCAGAAGGTCGTTCAGCCACGGCGTCAGATCTTCCATCCGCTCCGCCACGATATGGATGACGCCTGACTCCGATTGCAGCCTGCCGGTGACGGAAATCAGCTTCGATCCCATGACGACCGGCCGGAATCGCTCGAAACTCCGCTGCCAGACGATGATGTTGGCCACCCCTTCCTCATCCTCCAGGGTGAGGAAGATCGCATTCCCCTTGCCGGGCCTTTGCCTGACCAGAACCAGGCCGGCAACGGTGACCCGCCTGCCGTCCCTGACGGAGTCCAGCCGTTTGTTGGGCGTGACACCCGACCGCTCGAGCCGCTGCCGCAGGAAGGCCAGCGGATGCGCCTTGAGCGACAGGCCGAGCGAGCGGTAGTCATGAACGACGTGCTGGCCGGGTGGCATGACGGGCAGGCTGGTTGCCGGCTCGTTGTCGGTCAGGCGATTTTCGGGTTGCTCGAACAAGGGCAACCGCTCGGCGGCGCTTTTGGCATCCAGCGCCCGCACTTCCCACAGGGCGGCCCGGCGGTCGAGGCCGAGCGAGCGGAAGACGTCGGCCTCGGCCAGCTTCCCGATCTCGTGGACATGCAGCCCGGAGCGCAGCCAGACGTCGCGCACCGAGCGATAGTCCTCGCCGCGTCGCGCAACCAGGGCAGCGAGGCGGTCTTCCGAAAGACCCTTGATCTGGCGGAAGCCCAGGCGCACGGCATGCCGGGTCCTGATCACGCCGCGCATTTCGGCATGACGCGGCCGGACGCGGCCGGGATCGAAGGCGTGTTGTTCGAGCGTGCAGTCCCAGAAGGAGAGGTTGACGTCGACCTCCCGTATTTCGACGCCGTGGTCGCCTGCGTCGCGCACCAGCTGTGCCGGCGCGTAGAACCCCATGGGCTGGGCGTTGAGGATGGCCGCGCAGAACACGTCCGGATAGTAGGTCTTGAACCAGCAGGAGGCGTAGACGAGGAGCGCGAAGGAGGCCGCGTGGCTTTCCGGGAAGCCGTATTCGCCGAACCCCTCGATCTGCTGGAAGCAGCGTTCGGCGAAGTCGCGCTCATAGCCCCTGGCGATCATTCCTTCGATCATTCTGCGCTTGTGATTGCCGATCGTGCCGTTGCGCTTGAACGTCGCCATGGCCCGGCGCAGCTGGTCGGCCTCGCCCGGCGAAAAGCCTCCCGCCTCGATGGCGATCCGCATGGCCTGTTCCTGGAACAGCGGCACGCCGAGCGTCCGCTCCAGGATGGCTTTGAGTTCCGGCCGCGGATATTCCGGCTTTTCCCTGCCCTGCCGGCGTCGGAGATAAGGATGAACCATGTTCCCCTGGATGGGGCCCGGCCTGACGATCGCCACCTCGATCACCAGGTCGTAGAATTCCCGTGGCCTCAGCCGCGGCAGCATGGACATCTGGGCCCGCGATTCGATCTGGAAGACGCCGAGCGTGTCGGCCCGGCAGATCATGTCGTAGACGCGCTCGTCCCCGGCCGGGATGGTTGCCAGCTCCAGCGATCGTCCGTGGCCGTCCCGAACGTCGTAATGATCGCCAAGCAGGCGGAAGGCGCGGCGCAGGCACGACAGCATGCCGAGCGCCAGCACGTCCACCTTGAGGATCTTCACCCCATCGAGGTCATCCTTGTCCCATTCGACCATCCGGCGCTCGTCCATCGCCGTCTTGACGATCGGCACGATCTCGTCGAGGCGGTCGCGGGTGATGACGAAGCCGCCGACATGCTGGGAAAGGTGGCGGGGAAATCCCATGATCTCGTTGGCGCGCTCGAAGACCTGCGCGACCATCGGATGCTCGGCTGCGAGACCGCCGGCGCCGGCTTCCCGTTCTCCGAGCGTTTCGGTCGACCAGCCCCAGATCGAGCCTGAAAGGGCACTGCGCACATCGTCCGAAAGGCCCATTGCCTTGGCTACCTCGCGCATGGCCGAGCGGCCGCGATAGGTGACGACGGAGGCGGCCAGGGCGGTCCGTTTCTGGCTGTACTTCTCGTAGATGTAGGCAATGACCTCGTCGCGTCTCTCGTGCTCGAAATCGACGTCGATGTCCGGCGGCTCGTTGCGCTCCCTGGAGATGAAGCGCTCGAACAGCGTATCGATGATGTCGGGGCCGACATCGGTGATGCCGAGGCAATAGCAGATGATGGAATTGGCGGCCGAACCCCGACCCTGGCAGAGGATTTTCTGCGAACGGGCGAATTTGACGATGTCGTGGACGGTCAGGAAATAGCGGGCGTAGTTCAACTCCCGGACCGTCTCGAATTCATGCAGGATGACCGCCCTGACCCGGTCGGGGACACCGTCGGGAAAACGCTTCTTCGACCCCTCCCAGGTGAGCCTCTCGAGCTCGGCCTGCGGCTCGAGGCCGGACTCGGTCGGTTCGTCGGGATAATTGTATTCGAGGTCCTTGAGCGAGAAGTTCAGGCTTTCTGCAAAGCGCAGGGTTTCGGTGAGCGCCTGCGGATGGCGTCGGAAGAGCCGCGCCATCTCCTGCGGCGGCTTCAGGTGGCGTTCGGCATTGGCGGCCAGCGCATGGCCGGCTTCGGCGACCGGCACGTTCAGGCGGATGGCGGTGAGCACATCCTGCAGCGGGCGCCGCTCCCTGGCGTGGTAAAGCACGTCGTTGACGGCCATCAGCTGCATGCCGGCGGCTTGCGCAAGGGCTGCCGCCTGCTCCAGCCTGAACCGGTCGTTTCCCGAGAATGCCGGCGCCAGCGCCAGTCTGATATCGTCGCCGAACCGGTAGTTCAGGCCGCGCAGCAGGGCCAGCGTCCGATCGTCGGCCTGCTCGATTTCCGGAAGGATGGCGAGCGACAGCAAATCTCCCCATTCCAGGAGGTCGCTGCGGTAGAGAAGCGGCGCGCCCTTCTCGCTTGCCTCGCGCAGATTGGCCTGGGTCAGCATCCGGCACAGATGTCCCCAGCCGCGGCGATCGCGCGGATAGGCGAGCATGTCAGGCGTGCCGTCGCAGAAGACCAGCCGGCAGCCGGGATGATAGGCGATGCTGCCCACCTTGGCCTGCTGCCATGCCCGGACCACGCCGGCCACCGTGTTGCGGTCGGCAAGGCCGATTGCCGAGAACCCCATGAGTTCCGCCGCCACGACCAGTTCCTCGGGCCGCGACGCGCCGCGCAGGAACGAGAAGTTCGACTGCACCGCAAACTCGGCATAGGCGGGCGCATTCATGCCGACAGACCCTGCAGATACCAGCGCGTGCGGATTTTTTCGAAGGGATCGTAGAGGCCTTCCCTGTAGAGCCAGTAGCGGCGGCCGTCCGCGTCCTCGACACGGAAATAATCACGGCTCGCCGCCGCCTCCTGCTCCCGCCACCATTCCGGCGCGATGCGTTCGGGCCCCTCCGCCCGGGTGACCCTGTAGAGGGCCCGCCGCCAGCGGAAATTGAGCGGTGGACCCTCGGGCACCTCGGTCGCCGGAACCTCGATCGGTTCGGCCGGGGTGAGAAGGCGGAGCGGCCTTTCGACGGCGCTGCCGCCCGCCAGGCTGTCGGACACCGCATGCATTTCTGCCGGGACTGCCTCGATGCGCCGCAGGCTTGCCGCCCGCTCCGGCACATGGCTCCCGGAAAGCTGCGGCCTAAGCAGCGCATCGGGGCCGAGCCGCGCCCGGACGCGATCGGCAAACATGGCAATGTCGCGGTCGCCGGAGAGGGCGGCCCCGGAAAGATCGCCTTGAGTGCTCTCGAAGGCAGCCGTGGCGAGGGCCGAAAGCCGGACGAGGTCGAAGCCGTAGCCGGCGTCGATTTCCCTTTCCAGGGCAGCAAGCCTCTCATGGAAGAGCCTGCCGATGAGGTGCGGCTCGCGCAGCGGCAGGGATGCGCCGACCGCGACCCGGCCGACCGCGCCATCGACGCGGAACAGGAGAAGCTCCAGCGAGCGCGCTCCTTCGCCGCGCCTTTCGAGATCCTGCTTCAGGCTTCCGGCCAGCAGCAGCACCAGCCTCTCGATATCCTCCATGAGGGCGACCGGTTCGGCAAGATGCCGCTCCACCGACAGGACCGCCACCGGCAGGCGCGGCGAGATGGCTTCCTCGACCCGGCCGAGCGCCTGGTCCAGCCGAAGGATGAGCGTCGTTCCGAAGCGCCGGGCAAGCGGCGCGCGAGGCGCGCCGGCGATCGATCCCACCGTGCTCAAGCCGACGCTCTCCAGGCTCGTCCGGGTTGCCGCTTCGAGCCTGAGGGCGGCGAGCGGCAGGCCGGCCATGAAACTCTCCTCCTCGCCCTGACCGAGAATGCAGCCGCCCGGCGCAAAGCGGGCCGCCGCCCAGGCGGCTCCCGGGGTAGAGGCAAGTCCGGCCCGCACGGCAAAGCCCTGGTGGAAGAAACGCGCGGCGATGTCGTCGAGCAGGCAGCGTTCGCCCCCGAACAGATGCGCGCAGCCGCTGATGTCGAGGAACAATCCGTCGACGCCGTCGAGCGCCACCAGCGGCGTGTAGCGGTCGCACCAGTCGGCCAGCGCCTCGATCAGCCGCCGGTCGGCTTCCGGATCGGCCTCGGCAACCTCGAGCGAAGGGTACATTGCGCGCGCATCGGCAATGCCCGTTCCACGCCTCAGGCCGAGACGCTCCGCCTTTTCATCCAAGGCGGCGATGCGGCGCGAATTGTTTTCCTGCCGGCTCAGCACGAGCGGCTGGCTCTGCCCGGTACCGGAACGCCAGTCCCGTCCCAGTCTTTGCCGCAATATGCGGTCCGTCCCGAGACAGGGGAGCCACAGCGACAGGATTCTCCGCCCCTCTTTCCTGAAAGGCGCGTTCATGGACGTTCCACTCCAGTGTGAATTGCGCGGCAGGCGCCGACAGGCTCTTGCTGACGGCGATCCGGAAAGAGGGTGGCCCGATCGATCCGCAAAGGGCTCCCGAAACAGTCTGCCGGGGGCCGGCGGGGGCCGGCGAAACGATGAGCCGGACGGGCGCGGCCGTCGGTTCCGGAAAGCCGGCCTGACGCAGGAGGAAGACCGGCCGTCCGGCATCCCGGGCGCGGTGATGCAGCCGCCGGGACGCCGTCAGGTCGAAGCGGGCGGGATTGCCGCGGATTTCGACGAGCACCGCCGAAAATCCGCCCATTCGCGCCGCCTCCTCGGCGATCCACAGCGCGTCGGCCAGCCTTTGAGCCGGGGCGACCAGCAGCCGGGCCGGCTCGATGCCATAAAGGGAGCGCAGCCCCGGCGCGTAGGGCAGCCCGGCTTCCCTGAAGACGTCGAAGGTCCCGGTCCACAGGACAGGCGCCGGGGCCTCTCCGAGAAGCAGGCTGACCAGCGCCAGCACGAAGCCCGTGGACGAGCCGGCGTCGCGCGTCTCGGCGCCCTGGATCTCGGTCAGCGCAGCCTGCGGCAGCCCTCCCCCCAATGCCCTGTCGAAACCTTCGGCACCCGTGGCAAGCAGGCTGGTGACCGCCAAGCCATTCCGACGCACCAAAACGGCCCCGCTCCCAGCTGCGGGGGCGGTCTCCTCGAGGCGGGCGGCGAGCCGGCCCTCTATCCTGGCGATTTCCTCGCGCAAGGCAAAAAAGGTTTCCTGCGCCGCGGCGGATGTCGCCATGACGGTGCTCTTTCCAGAGTTTGTTCCTGTTATGTTCTAATAGATTCCAGAGCGTCCGGATGGAGTCAAGCGCTTTGCCAAGAATCTGGTTCTGACGAGCGACTGCGCTTTAGGCAGAATGTCGACAGCCAGCTAGCTTGAAAGCTCCCATGGCGCTGAGCATCAAGGATCCCGAGACCGAGCGCCTCGCCCGCATCCTCGCCGGGCTTACCGGTGAGACCATCACGCTAGCCACCAGACGCGCGCTCGAGGAGCGTCTGCGCCGCATCGGCCCCGACACAGGCAAGGCCGCCCTTCTCGAGGATCTCGCCGCCAGCCGCCGGCGCTGGAGCGCCCTGCCCGTCCTCGACGATCGCAGCGCCGACGAGATCATCGGCTACGACGAGGGCGGGCTGCCGAACTGATGGTCATCGGCGCTTCGGCAATTGTCGCGACCGCGCTCGACGAGCCCGAGGCGCCGAGGTCAGCCGACATCGTCATGGAGGCGGCCGCGCCGGCTTCCCCGGAACTGAAGGCTCGAAACGCGGCGCCTGAAGGTCTATATGGCGGGAATGGAAAGAGGCATCGCCCGCATCTACCAGACCCGCTCATGGCATGCGGAGCTGTCGCCA
>JAJFMR010000533.1 GCA_020696915.1 Rhizobiaceae bacterium
GATGCGGATGCGCCGATCGAACGGTCGCTTGCCGACCCGCGAACACGGACGCGGCTCGGCTATGCCAGGCTGGCCACATCCAGCCTGTCGCAGCTGTTCGGCGAGCGACTGGCTGCGGCGCTCGGGCTGACCGCTGGCTTCTCGTCACTCGACGGAGACTAGATAAAAATGCGGCTCAAGACCCGGCTCATCGACCGGCGGGATTTCCTGCGGGCGGCCGGCGCGGCCTTCGGCGCCTCACTGGCGCCGGGCGCCTGGGCAAGGACGCTTGCCGCCGATGCGGTGTTTGCCGCTGCCTATCGCAGCAGGGATGGCCATTACGGAGCAGCCATATTCTCGGAGGCCGGCGACATACTGCATCGCATCATGCTTCCCGAGCGCGGCCATGATGTCGCGTTCGACCCGGTCAGCGGCCGCTCGGTGATCTTTGCGAGACAGCCGGGAACATTTGCCATCGTCTTCGACCACGGCGGCCGCAGCGAGCCTGTCCCGATCCAGAGCATGCCGGGCCGGCACTTCTTCGGACATGGCGTCTTTTCCGCCGACGGGTCGCTGCTTTACGCGAGCGAGAACGATTTCGATGCCGCTGCCGGCGTGGTCGGCGTCTACGACGCCAGCGGAGATTTCACGCGGATCGGCGAATTCCCGACACATGGCACCGGGCCGCACGAACTGCTGCTCCTGCCCGACCGGCGCACGCTGGCGGTCTGCAACGGGGGCATCGAGACGCATCCGGATTTCGGCAGCGCCAAGCTCAATCTGCCGACCATGAAGCCGTCGCTGGTCTTCCTCGACCGGACAAGCGGGGCTCTCATCGAGAAACACGAGCTGGAGCCCGCCCTGCACAGGCTGTCGATCCGCCACATGGATGTCGATGCGGGCGGCACCGTCTGGTTCGGCTGCCAGCACGAAGGGCCGGCCTCGGAGCGCCCGGCGCTGGTCGGCAGAGCGAGACCCGGCAAGGCCCTCGAACTCGTCGCCATGCGGGACGACGTGCTTTCCGGCTTCCGCAACTATGTCGGCTCGGTGGCCGCCAACCGGGAGGCGGGACTGATCGCCGTCTCCTCGCCGCAAGGCAACGCGCTGGCCGTCATCGATGCAGCAACCGGGAACGTCGTTTCGGCAACCGCCCTGACGGAAGTCTGCGGACTGGCGCCGGACGCCAGCGGCTTCATCGCCACGACCGGCACCGGCGCCGTCATCGCCGCCGGAAGGACGACCACGACGCACGACACCGCCTGGGACAATCACGTGGCAAGGATAACTGGCTGAAGCAGGTTCAAACCGTGAACGAAATCTGCAAGAATGGCCGCATGCCAATCGTGTCCCCGATTCTTCAGAACCCGCTTGCCGACGGCCGTCAGTCCGAACGGGCGATGATCGTGCGGCGCGGCGTGCAGCGCCTGCTCAGGGAAATGGGCGCCCACGTGCTGCCGGAAATCTCGCTGGCGACCGGCCGCCGCGCCGACCTCCTCGCGCTATCCAGGCAGGGCGACATATGGATCATCGAGATAAAATCCTCGATCGAGGATTTCCGCGTCGATCGCAAATGGCCGGAGTACCGGCTGCATTCGGACCGCTTCTTCTTCGCCACGCATCCGGACGTACCGTCCGCCATCTTTCCGGAGGAGTGCGGCTTCATCCTGTCGGACGGCTACGGCGCCGAGATCCTGCGCGAGGCGCCCGAGCACCGGCTGCCGCCGGCGACCCGCAAGGCGCTGATGCTGAGGATCGCGCGGGCCGGCGCCGCCAGGCTGCTGGCTGCGGAACTCGCCGGCGTCGCGGTGCCGGCGCTCGACGACGAGAGCGACTGACACCGTCCGGCACCGACTGATGAAGCAGTGCAGCAGCGATGATCAACGGGGCCGGCACGGATTTTTGTCAAGTCGGCCACGCTTTGTCGCTGTCCTACCGATGGAGGCTCGCAAGGGCGAGCCGGCGTGACCGCCCGTTCACCGTGTCCCGCCTTCGTGCAAAGCCAGGATGTCGGCTATAGCCCGGTTCAGGGGTGTCGGCACGCCTGCGCGCCGCCCCAGTTCAACCACCCCGCCGGCCAGCCATCTCACCTCCAGCGCATTGCCCCGCTCGAGATCGTGATGCATCGACGACGTCATGTCGTAGGCCACTCCGTCGGCCAGTTCCAGCCGCACCCGGGCATAGTCCTCGGCCAGGTCCGCGCCGTGCGCGCGACCCACCGCCACCACCTCGCGCATCACGTCGAGCAGGAAGGCACGGGTCTGCGGATGCTCGCGGATCGGCCCGATCGGCTTGCGGATCGTCGTGGTGGTACCCGACAGGCCGAAAATCAGCCGCTGCATCGGCCCCGTCTGACGCACCACGCCCGGCCTGTCGACGGTGGTGGCGACATAAGCCACGCCGCCCATGATCTGCGACTCGTCAAAGGCCGCGCGGAGATCCTGGTCCTTCAGGACGCCGTTCTGGAACGAGATGATCGTCGTAGCAGGGCCGACCATCGGCCGGATCTGCCGCAGCGCCTGCTCCGTGTCCCACAGCTTGACGCACAGCATCACGAAATCGACGACGCCCACTTCGCGCGGATCGTCGGTCGCATTTACGCGCGCGATGTGCATCGCATTCGGCCCTTCAATACGCAGGCCTTCGTCGCGCATGGCCTGCAGATGCCGGCCGCGCGCGATGAAGTGCACCTCGCAATCGCCGGCGCAAAGCCGGGCGCCGAAATACCCGCCCAGCCCACCCGAACCCATGAAAGCGATCCGCATCTGCACGACCCTCCTTTTCCTCGCTCGACTGCCGCGTGGGCAGCAGGCTCGTCACATATGTCCGCGCGCCTGTCGTCGTGCCCTGGCGCTCAGCATAGAACTGTAAGGATCAGCGCGGGGCGCGCTTGGCCAGGATGCGCTGCAGGGTCCTGCGGTGCATGTTGAGGCGCCGCGCGGTCTCCGAGACGTTGCGCTCGCACATCTCGTAGACCCGCTGGATGTGCTCCCAGCGGACCCGGTCAGCAGACATCGGGTTTTCCGGAGGGACGGCATGATCTTCGGTCGTGCGGGTCAGCGCAGCATAGATGTCGTCTGCATCGGCGGGCTTCGACAGATAGTCTATGGCGCCGAGCTTCACCGCGGTGACCGCAGTGGCGATGTTGCCATACCCGGTGAGCACGACGG
>JAJFMR010000534.1 GCA_020696915.1 Rhizobiaceae bacterium
TTGAAGGTCGTGTCGCCCGCGGTACCGGCCGGATGGACACGCGCTTCCTCCGCTTGACCGGCGAGCTTGGCAGCCTCGGGCAAATCGCCGTTTCGCAATGCCACGATGGCGGACAACGACAAGCGCTGGGCGGCAGTCGGCTCGCCGAGAAATTCCGGCACCCGGCCGTCGCTGAACAGCTGTCGCCTGGCCAGCTCGCCGCGCAGCAGCTGGCGGAACTCCGCAACGACGATTGCGGCCGTCGGGTCGAGATCGGCGCAGGCGTCGAGGACGACATCGGCGCGATCGATGTTGCCGGAGAAGGCCAACAGCTCGGCCAGGAGAACCCGGGCGCCGATGTCGGTTGGCGCCCGGCGCACCGCGGCATTGGCCGCCGTCAGCGCGTCGGCAAGATTGCCTTCGCGGAACAGACGACCGGCTTCGCTCGGGTCGGCTGCTGCAGTGGGAGAAAGCGACATCGATCCTCCAGACCGGCTGCGTCGTCAGACGCTGGGCGCCGCTAGTTCGGTGACAAGATGGAAGGCGGTAGCGATATCGTCGAGCTGGTAGTGTGGACGCAAATGGATCGTGCAGCCGAACACTCCCGGCTTCTCGAGGCGCTCGCGCACCTGCACATTGCCCTCGAGCAGGGGAAAGCGCGCGCGCGAGTCAGCGGTGCTGTTGATGTTGGTGTTGACGTAGCCCTGGAGCCAGCTGTTGAGCTGCCGCTCGATCTCGTCGGCGGTGCGGAAGGCGCCCACCATGTCCCTCCCCATCACCTTGAGGAGATGGGCGAACCGTGCCGCGCACAGCATCGAGTTGATCTGGGCGGAAAGCCGGGCGTTCGCCTCCGCCGCCGCGGCGTTGGCGCCCGAATAGTTCGCCGGCGCCTGCATGCTGCGCGAGGAGCCGAACACCAGCTCGGGGCCAAACGGCAGGACCCCGACCGGCAGCAGTCCGACTTCGACCAGGGCCTGCTCCTGCCGGAAGCTGAACTGGTATTCGATGGACTTGCGCGGCCAGTCATGGGGCGGACCGCTGACGAACGGCTCGGCGGCGAGATTGTCGACAAGCCCGCCGCCGACACGGTCGATCTCGACCCCGCGCACGTCGGCCGGCCAGTTGTTGTCGAGGAAGGCGCGCACCGCACAGGCGGCGAAGGCGTATCCGGCGCTCATCCAGACCCGCGTGTCCGCCGTCGGCGCGTGTTCGCTGTAGCGGAACCTGTCCAGGCGACCGGGCTCGTCCGCCCAGGGACGGCGCGCCAGCAGGCGCGGCAGGGTGACCGCCACGAAGCGCATGTCGGCCCGCCCGGAGAGGCTTCGCCAACGCAGGTGATTGGAACCGCGCAGGGGAGCGGTGATGTCGCGCACGCCTTCGAGGTCGGAGAAGGTGTCGACCTCCAGCACGCTGGGATCGAGCGACAGCACGGTCGGCATGAAGGCGGCGGCGGCGACCGCCGAGAGCTGCGCCAGGCCGCCCACGTCGTCGGTCGTGGCCCCGGCGGCGACGCGATGCCGGACGGCATGATCGATCACCATCAGGCCATACGGCTCGCCGCCGGGCATGCCGAATTCTTCCTCGTAGATGCGGCGGAACGTGATGCTCTGGTCGAATTCCAGCGCCCGCTCGAGGTCACGGCAGAGCTCGCTCCATGAGACGGGCAGCAACCGCACCTTGACGCGCCGGCCAGGCTCGATGCCGGAGATCAACCAGGCGATGCCGCGCCAGCGTCCTTCCAGCGCCCGGAGACGCGGATGATGGAGCACGGCGTCGAGTTGATCGCCCAGAGCCGCGTCGATGTCGGCGATGTCGCGGTCGAGTGCCGCGCGCAGCCGGTCTCCTCCCGCCGCCAGCAGGCTGGTCACCGCCTCGCCGAACCACTGCACCGACTCGCGCAGGGGCCGACGCTGCTGCGGCGCCTGCGCCGTCGGGGCTGCAATCGTTGCTTCCTCGCCCATGGGGTGCCGGTCCCGCCCATCATGGCGGCGGGTGCCAGGTCAAAGAGGTTCGGGCGGTCAGGCCTTCTGGGGAATGCTCGCGACCATGCGCAAGCTCGTGGTCAGCTCCTCCATCTGCAGCCAGGGCCGCAGATAGGCGATGGCGTTGTACGAACCCGGCTTGCCCGGGATTTCCTTCACCTCGACCCGGGCCTCGCGCAACGGGAAGCGCGCCTTCATGTCCTGGCCCGCGTCGACGTTGGAGTTGACGTAGTTCTGGATCCAGCGATTGAGCCAAGTCTCGACGTTGCTGGCTTCCATGAAGCTGCCGATCTTGTCGCGTCCCATGACCTTCAGGTAGTGGGCAAATCGGCTGGTCGCCATGATGTAGGGAAGCCGGGCGGAGATGGCTGCATTGGCGGTCGCTTCGGGGCGATCGTACTTCTTCGGCTTCTGCGTCGTCTGGCCGCCGAAGAACACCGCGTAGTCCGTATTCTTGTAGTGACAGAGCGGCAGGAAGCCCTGGTTGGACAGTTCGAACTCGCGCCGGTCGGTGATGCCGATCTCCGTCGGGCACTTGGCGTCGAGGTCGCCGTCGTCCGACGTGAACACATGAGTCGGCAGGTTTTCCACCTTGCCGCCGCCCTCGGCGCCGCGGATGGCCGTGCAGAAGCCGGTCTGGGCAAAGGCATCGGTCAGGCGCGCGCCCATGACGTAGGCCGCGTTGGACCAGCAATAGTGCTCGTGATCCATCGCCAGCGCCTTGCCGCGGGCATCCACCGGGGCTTCCTCGTAGTCGAACTCGTCGAGCGGCTTGGTGTTCTTGCCGTAGGGCAGGCGGGCGATCACGCGCGGCATGCAGAGGTTCACAAAACGCGAATCCTCGCTGTCACGGAACGCTCGCCACTTCCCGAACTCGACCGTGTCGAAGATCTTGGCGAGATCGCGCGGCTTTGACAGTTCGGTCCATGAGTCGAAGCCGAACATGCCGGCCCCTGCCGCTGAGATGAACGGCGCGAACGCGCCGGCCGCGATATTGGATACCAGCCGCAGAGACTCGAGATCGTCCGGATGGTTCGTCCATTCGTAGTCGCCGATCAGGGCGCCATAAGGCTCGCCGCCCGGCGTGCCGAACTCGTTCTCGTAGATCTTCTTGAACAGCTGGCTCTGATCGAACTCGATCGCGCGGCTGAGATCGCGGCCCAGCTCGCGCTTGGTCATGTTGAGTACGCGCAGCTTGAGCGCCGTGCCGGTCTCGGAGTTCTGCACCAGGTAGTGCAAGCCTCGCCAGCTGCCTTCCAGCTTGAGGAACTTCGGATCGTGCATGATCGCATTGAGCTGCTGGGACATCTTGGCGTCGATTGCCTTGACGGCCTTGTCGAACGTCCGCGTGAGGTTGCGATCGAAGGTGACGGTGCCGGCCAGCGCCTGCTCGACGAGCGTCTTGACGAGGTCCTGCGCGCGGTCGGGTTCGGTCTGCTTGGTGTTGGTGAGGATCTGATCAAGCAATCCGGGCGCCGCCTCGGTCGTGGTGGCGGCAGCCTCGGGCGCGCTCTTTGCGTCGGCCATTTCCTATTCCTCCGCCTTCTTGATTCCGAGTTCGCCGGACAGCGACTTGAGGTCCTTCTCCGAGCGCAGGACCTGCTCGAGCAGGTTCTCGAGCTCCTGGGACCGGTCGGCCTTGCTCATGAGATCGCGCAGCTTCTCGCGGGTCTCCAGCAGCGCCGCGAGGGCGGGCACCTGCTTGGCGACCGCCACCGGGTCGAAGTCGTCCATCGAGCCGAACTTGAGGTCGACGGCCATCTGCGTGCCGTCGTCGGCAAGCTTGTTGTCGACCTTGAGCTTGAGGCCAGGCGCCATGTTGGCCATCACGTCATTGAAGTTGTCGCGGTCGATTTGTGTGAACTTGCGATCCGCCAGAGGCTTAAGCGCCGTCGTCGGGTCACCCGAAAAATCGCCCATGATGCCGACGACGAACGGCAGCTCGCGTTGGATCTGGGCGCCTTCGGTTTCGACGTCGTAGGTGATGTGCACTCGGGGTTTGCGCACACGATTCAGCTTGTCGTGTATACTGG
>JAJFMR010000125.1 GCA_020696915.1 Rhizobiaceae bacterium
GCGACCACCGGTCCCTGGTAGACGATGCGGGCTACCAGCCGGTCGCTGTTGGTGATTGGCACGAAGATGCTGACGGGTCCCTCTGCCCGAAGCGCCACGCCCGACTTTTCGCCGCCATAGACACTTGCCTCGCCGACCACGTCGCCCTCGGCAAACAGCTCGGTCTTTTTGAAGGCGCGCATGCCCCAATCCAGCATCTTGCGGGCCTCCTCGGCGCGCTCGCGCTCGCTCGTCATGCCGCTGAGCGCGGCAAACAGCCGCTTGCCGTCGCGGCTCACCGAACCGACGATGGCGTAACCCGATTCCTCGGTGAAGCCGGTCTTCAGCCCGTCGGCGCCGATATCCATCGTCAGCAGCGGGTTGCGGTTGCGCTGCGTGATCTTGTTCCAGGTGAACTGCGGCTGTGAATAATATTTGTAGAAGTCAGGATATTCCCGCCAGATGTGCCGTGCCAGCGCGACCAGCTCCCGTACGGTCACCACCTGGCCCTCGGCGGGCAGGCCGTGTGAATTCTTGAAGACCGACTTTTCGAGGCCGAGTTCGCGGGCCCGCTCGGTCATCAGCGCGGCGAAATTTGCCTCCGACCCGGCCATGCCCTCGGCGATGACGATGCAGCCGTCATTGGCGGACTGGACGATGACGCCCTGGATCAGGTCCCCCAGTCTGATCGTGGACTTGAGCTCGGCGAACATGGTCGAGCCGCCGGACCCGGCGCCGCCCGTGCGCCAGGCGTTCTCGCTCACCTGGAACGTGTCGTCCAGCGTGTAGCGGCCTGCCTTGATCGCGTTGAATACCACTTCCATGGTCATCAGCTTGGCCAGCGATGCCGGCGGGATCAGCGCGTCCGGTTCCTTGGAAAACAGGATGGTGCCCGTTTCGCCGTCGATCATGAAAGCCTGTTTCGCCTTCGTCTCGAAAAGCTGCGCTGCAGCCTGCGGCGAGGATAGAGCAGCTGCCGCAACGAGCAGCCAGGGCAGCAAACCGGAGAAAAGACGAAAAGCCATCGAACGCACGCTCCCGAACCCGATGAAAGGTTAGAGCATCAGGCGTTCAAATGGAATCTTTTCTGATTGCACGGGCATGACGCCGGGGCGTCGACCAATCGCCCCGTTGCGCGAGGGCCGCCGTGAACCTCCATCGGCCGCGATTCCCCCCTGGCGTCAGTCGCGGACGGTCATCGCGTCGGGTGCGCCGTTTTCCCAGGCAGCCAGGAGCAACTCGTCGATGCCGTTGCGCCCATCGCCATGCAGGTTGACGCCGTACCAGACGGTCCCTTCGATCTCCGATCTCTCGACGTCGGTGCGGCCGAAAGCGGCGAGCTGCGCGGCGAGCCGATCCGCTTCGCCCTCGTCGGTGAACGAGCCGGCGGCGATGTAGGGTTCTGCGGCCGTGGCTGCGGGGCTCATCCGCTTCCAGGACCGCTGAACCGTCATTCCTTCCTTTTCGAGGGCAGCGAAGGCGGTGACCTCCTGCTCGTCGGCATACGACATCGAGGCGATGGCGAAGGGCGAGTTGGCCGGCAGGTCGAAATCCGGGCGGTCCGGCACGACCGGGCCGTGCGCCGGCAGTTCACCGGTAAAGGCGGGAGCGATCGTCGAATCGGTGAGACTGCCCGGAAAGGCTGCGGCCTGCCCGACGGCCGCCGAAGGCGTCGGCCCGTTCATGGCGATCATCACGCCCGTCGCCAGGCCGTCCGAAGGATCGGGGTCTGCATTGCCGGGCCGGTAGGAAGCCATCAGATAGTGATCGTCGCTCCCCTCGAGCGGCGCGCGGCCGAGATAGTCCACCTTCACCGTGGCGGTGCCCCTGCGCTTGTAGTCGAGCAGGTCGGCGGCACGGCTGGAAAGATCGATCAGCCGGTTGTGCGAATAGGGGCCGCGGTCATTGACGCGGACGACGATCGAGGCGCCGTTCTCGGTATTGGTGACGCGCGCGTAGCTCGGCAGCGGCATCGTCGGATGCGCAGCCGTCAGCTGCGTCATGTCGTAGATTTCGCCATTTGCCGTCAGCCTGCCATGAAAAGCCGCCCCATACCATGAAGCGAGACCAAGCCGGCTGTAGTTCTTGTCTTCCTTGGGGTAGTACATGCGGCCGCGCACCTTGTAGGGCTTGCCGATCTGGTCGCGACCGCCGCCCCGCCGGATCTTGGCGCCATGGGCGACCCTGGGGCTTGCCTTCACGCCGTACTGGGCCTCCGAGAAGTACTCCTTTGAGCGCTTCTTCGGGTTCACCATTCCCTTCGGCTGCGAGGACGAGCACGCCGCCAGAAAGGCGGCTGCGATGGCAAAGACTGCGATGGTCGAAGCGCTTCGAAAACGCGAGCGCGCCAAAATCTGCATGAATGACCGTCCCCGGACTCGAATGCCATTGCGCCGCCGCATCCGCCCCGCACGCGCCCCTCGCATATGCACGGGAAGTCATTAGCAGCCGATTAATCGATTATGTCTGGAACGGGGCAAGAATGTGGCGCCGGTGGCAGTCTGCCGAAGGCGGATTATCGCGTCCGGGCATTCCAGTCGGCGGCAAGGTCGGCCGCGTCTGCCGTCCTTGCGCCGCACGCATGCAGGGTTTTCACCACCTGTGCCACGAGATCGGCGTTGGACCCGGCAAGCGTGCCGTCCGGCAACAGGAGATTGTTCTCGAAGCCGACCCGGACGTGGCCGCCGAGCAGCGCGGCAGCCACCACGCAGGCCAACTCGTGGCGCCCGAACGCGCACACGCTCCAGTGCCGGTATTTCGGCACTGGCGGGGCAAGGAAGGGCAGCAGATCGGCGGGGACCGAGGTCTGTCCAGGAGCGTAGCGCCCCAGAACGAAGAGCACCGGCACGTCTTCCGCACCGAGCAGGCCACGGCGCCGGAGATCGGCCAGGCGGACCGCCTCTTCCGGCGAATAGAGGATGATCTGCGGCGCAGCACGCTCGGCATGCAGCCACTGCATGAAACCCGAGAACGCCGCTTCGGTGCCGCTGTCCGGGACCAGTTCCCGAAGCGCCATCGAAACGGCCTGCGGCCTCGCCTCCCGGATCACCGCCATCTGCGCCTCGGGAGAATAAAGGCCCAGCGACTCGCTGGTGATCTGCACGACGAGGCGGTTGCCTACGGCAGCGCGGATGGCCGACGTTGCCTCCCGGTAGGCATCGGCATCGAGGACGTGCCGGCCCTGACCGTCCCTGACGTGGACGTGGATCATCGCCGCGCCGGCATCGGCGCAGGCGCTTGCCGCCGCCGCCAGTTCCGTCGTCGTCAGCGGCAGCGCCGCGTGATCCGCCTTGGAGCGCCGTCCGCCGTTCGGTGCGACCGCCACCGCCACCCGATGCTGCTCATCCACTCTCTTTGATTCCCGTTGCCTCGGCGGAAAACATATGAATCATTATTGAGCACGATGAAACACATGTTGCAATGTATGATTCCGCGGGTTAGCCATGTTCATGCATCAGGGGGAGCTTGTCCTGCGGATAAGGGAGGCGTTCGACGGCATGCCGGCGCAACTCCGTTCGGCGGCCCGCTACGTCCTGGACCACCCGCAGGATGTCGCATTGCTGACCATGCGCGAACAGGCGCGCCAGGCGGGCGTGCAACCGGCGACGATGACGCGCCTTGCCCAGCGTCTCGGTCTCGGCGGCTACGAGATGCTGCGTGACATACATGCCGACGCTCTGCGTGGCGGCGAGATCGGCTTCGCCGGACGGGGCGGCATTCAGGTCGCTGCGCAGAAACTCAAGGGCGATCACGCGCTCGTCGCGGATATACTGCAGTCGATCGGCAGTCAGCTCGGCGGACTTGGCAACGCGGCTTCCATCGACCGGCTGGTGGAAGCGGCCATTGCCCTCACCGCGGCCCGCCGGGTGTATTGCCTCGGGCTCCGCTCCAGCTACGCGATCGCCTGGCATCTCCATTATACGATGTCGCTGATCGGCGAGAAATCGATCCTGCTGCCCGGACCGGCGGGGACCGGCGGGGACGCCCTCGGACATGCAACCAGCCGTGACGTCCTGCTTGCCGCAAGCGTGCACCCGTACACGCGCCTGACGCTGGACCTGGCCGAGTTTGCCGCAGGGCGGTCGGTGCAGGTCGTGGCGGTGACCGACAGCGAGGTCGCCCCGCTGGCGCAGATCGCCGACCATCTGGTCATCGTGCCGACCGGCAGCCCGGCCTTCCTGAACACGCTCGCTCCGGCATTCGCCGTCGCCGAGATTCTCGGCGCGCTTGTGGCGGGCCATGCCGGGCAAGGCGCGGTCGAGGCCCTCCGGCGTTTCGACGAGCAGGGGGCGGCGCTGAAGACCCACCTCTTTCACAGGTCGCCTGGAAAACGGCAAAGGAACTGCCAATGACTCACCTCCTGCATCGCTCCATCCATTCGGTGCCGCCGGTCGCCGTTCGCGGCCGGGGTATCGAGTTGTTCGATGCCGACGGCAAGGCCTACATCGACGCCTCCGGGGGTGCCGCGGTGTCGTGCCTGGGCCACGCGCATCCGGATGTCATCGCAGCGCTGCATGCGCAGCTCGACAGGATCGCCTATGCCCATACCGGCTTCTTCACCACCGAAGCGGCGGAGGCGCTTGCCGACCGGCTGGCGGCCGACGCACCCGCCGGCATCGACCATGTCTATCTGGTCAGCGGCGGATCCGAGGCGATCGAGGCAGCACTGAAGATGGCGCGGCAATATGCCGTCGAGAAGGGTGAGCCTCGGCGGCGTCACATCATCGCCCGCCGCCAGAGCTACCACGGCAACACGCTTGGCGCCCTGGCGACCGGCGGCAATGAGTGGCGGCGCACGCAATTCAGGCCGCTGCTCATCGAGACGCATCATATCGACCCCTGCTATGCCTACCGGTTCCAGCATCAGGGCGAGAGCGACGAGGCCTATGCCGCGCGGTCCGCGCAGCAGCTCGAAGACATGATCCTCGAGCTCGGCGCAGACGAGGTTCTCGCCTTCGTTGCCGAGCCCGTCGTCGGAGCGACGGCGGGAGCGGTGCCGCCCGTCGCCGATTACTTCAAGCGCATCCGCGCCATCTGTGACCGTTACGGCGTTCTTTTGATCCTCGACGAGGTCATGTGCGGAATGGGCCGCACGGGGACGCTCCACGCCTGCGAGCAGGACTGCATAGTCCCTGACCTGCTGGTCATCGCCAAGGGACTTGGCGGCGGCTATCAGCCGATCGGCGCGGTCCTGCTCGGCCGTCACATATTCGATGCCTTCGCGAACGGTTCGGGGTTTTTCCAGCACGGACACACCTATATGGGCCACCCCATGGCTGCTGCGGCGGGGCTGGCGGTGCAGGAGGTGATCCGCCGTGATCGGCTGCTCGGCAACGTCAAGGCGATGGGCGAAAGGCTGGACGAGCGCCTGCGCCAGCGCTTCGGCAATCACCATCACGTCGGGGACATTCGGGGACGCGGCCTGTTCCGCGCCATCGAGCTGGTACTCGACCGCGGCACGAAGGAGCCTTTCGATCCCGCCCTCAAGGTCCATGCCCGGGTGAAACGCGAAGCGATGAGTCGCGGCCTGATGGTCTATCCGATGGGCGGCACGATCGACGGCGAGCGGGGCGACCACGTGCTGATCGCGCCGCCCTTCATCGTCGGCGACGCAGACATCGGGAGGATCGTCGAGCGACTGGGGGACGCGGTCGATGCAGCCCTCCAGTCCGCTCGCAGCTGAAGGCGGGCTACAGGAAGGAGGAGACGTCAGGGAGTTGCCCCGATACGATCGGCGCACAGGAGTTGATTTTCGCCTTTATGATGGTCCGGCTACGGACCATCACCATTTTCACGGGCGAGACAGTGCCCAAACAAGGAGAGAGAGAACGATGACCCCGACCAGACTACTTGGCTCGTTGGCTGCTGCGGCATTGATGGCCGCCGCTTCGGCGGGCGCCGCTTCGGCGCAGCAGAACTTCGTGACGATCGGCACCGGCGGCGTCACCGGCGTCTATTATGCCGCCGGAGGCGCCATCTGCCGGTTGCTCAACAAGGACCGCAAGACGCATGGCATCCGCTGCTCGGTGGAATCGACCGGCGGCTCCGCCTTCAACGTCAACACGATCAAGGAGGGGGAGCTGGATTTCGGAATGGCCCAGTCGGACGTCCAGTACAACGCGTTCAAGGGTGACGAGGCGTTCAAGGAAGGAGGTGCGCACACCGATCTGCGCGCCGTTTTCTCGGTCCATCCCGAACCCTTCACGGTGCTTGCCCACCCTGATGCCGGTGTGACCAAATTCGAGGATTTCAAGGGAAAGCGCTTCAATGTCGGCAATCCGGGATCAGGCACGCGGGCTTCGATGGAACGGCTGCTCGACGCCATGGGCTGGACGCTCGCCGATTTCGCGCTGGCTTCGGAACTGAAGGCCGACGAGCATGGCCCCGCGCTTTGCGACGGCAAGATCGACGGCTTCTTCTACGGCGTCGGCCACCCCTCGGCGAACATCCAGGATCCAACCACCACCTGCGCAGCCAAACTGGTGCCGCTGACCGGTGCGGCGGTCGACAAGCTGATCGCCGAAAATCCGTATTACGCTGCCGCCACCATCCCGGGCGGGCTTTACGCCAACAACCCTGACGACACGCAGACCTTCGGCGTGCTCGCAACCCTGGTGACCTCTGCCAATGTTCCGGAGGAGAGCGTCTATCAGCTGACCAGGGCGGTGTTCGAGAACTTCGACGAGTTCAAGTCGCTGCATCCGGCCTTTGCTTCGCTCGACCCCGCCCGGATGGTGACGGACGGCCTGTCGGCGCCCCTGCATCCGGGTGCCGAAAAGTACTACCGGGAGAAAGGCTGGCTGAAATAGGCCTGCTGCACCGGACCGAAAAGCCGGATCGCCTTCGACCGACTTTGGTCCGATAAAGGGAAGCGGCGGCGGGCACGTTTCCTTCGATCCACGCCGCCGTCGAAAATCGGGCGGCTGTCCGGCGGGCGCAGGGGAGCCCGCCGGCAACGAAGCGGGAGGACGTCATGAGCGAAGTCGAAGCCAGGCGCCCTGCCGAGGTCGACCTGGAGCAGCTGGTTGCCGAGGCCGACACGGGCGGCCGCAACCCGACCGGCATCGCGGCGCAGATCCTGCTGTGGGTCGCGGTCTTCTGGTCGCTGTTCCAGCTCTGGTATGCCTCGCCCCTCCCCTTCGTCTTCGGCTTCGGAATTCTCAACGACACGGAAGCGCGCGCCATTCACCTCGGCCTGGCGCTGTTCCTGACTTTCCTGGCCTATCCGGCGCTGAAATCGTCGCCGCGCGACCGCGTTCCGCCGGCCGACTGGGTGCTGGCGCTGGCCGGCGCCTTCGCCGGATCCTACCTGTTTTTGTTCTATGTCGAGCTTTCCGGACGACCCGGCCAGCCGACCACGCTCGACCTCGTCACCGGCACGGTCGGCATCCTGCTGTTGCTCGAGGCGACCCGAAGGGCGCTCGGCCTGCCGATGGTGATCGTCGCCTGCGTTTTTATCTTCTATACCTTCGCCGGCCGTTACATGCCGGACGTCATCCAGCACCGCGGCGCCTCCCTAAACAAGTTCCTGAACCATCAGTGGCTGACTACCGAGGGCGTGTTCGGCATTGCGCTCGGCGTGTCGACCAGCTTCGTGTTCCTGTTCGTGCTGTTCGGCACGCTTCTCGAGAAGGCGGGCGCCGGCAACTGGATGATGCAGATCTCGATCGCGCTGCTTGGCCATCTGAGGGGCGGGCCGGCCAAGGTCGCGGTGGTGTCCTCCGCCCTCAACGGCGTGGTCTCCGGTTCCTCGGTGTCGAACGTTGTCTCGGGCGGCATCTTCACGATCCCGCTGATGAAACGGACCGGGCTCTCCGGCGTCAAGGCCGGCGCTATAGAAGCGAGCGCCTCGATCAACGGCCAGATCATGCCCCCGGTCATGGGAGCCGCCGCCTTCCT
>JAJFMR010000535.1 GCA_020696915.1 Rhizobiaceae bacterium
GTGCTGCCGCGTGCCGCAGGACTGCCCGACGGCCTCTTCGAACATGACGGCCAGATCACCAAGCGGGAGATCCGCGCCCTCACCCTGTCGGCACTGGCGCCGCGGCGCGGCGAACTGCTGTGGGACATCGGTGCCGGCTCCGGCTCGATTTCGATCGAATGGATGCTGGCCGATCCGTCGCTCGGCGCCATTGCGATCGAGTCCGCGCCCGAGCGCGCCCGGCGCATTGGTCGCAACGCGGGCGCCTGCGGCGTGCCGGGCCTGACCATCATCGAAGGCTCGGCGCCGGAAGCCCTGCATGGCCTGCCGCGCCCCGACGCCATCTTCATCGGTGGCGGCGGCACGACGGCGGGAGTGCTGGATCTCGCTCTGGACGTGCTGCGCCCGGCGGGTCGGCTGGTCGCCAACGCCGTCACGCTGGAGATGGAGATGCTCCTTCTGGAGAGGCATGCCGCCGTCGGCGGAGAACTCGTCCGGATCGCCATTGCTCGCGAGGCGGCGGTCGGTTCGAGGAAGGCGTGGCGGCCGGCAATGCCCGTCACGCAATGGATATGGACCCGGCCATGATCGTTGCAGGGATCGGCAGCCGCAAGGGCGTCGCGCGCCAGGACGTGCTGAGGGCCATCGAAAGCGCGCTGGAGAAACAGGGCCTCGCGACGGCGGCGCTGTCGGCTCTGGCGACCGCGGCCCTGAAAAAAGACGAGGAAGGGATAATGGCGGCCGGCCTAGCACTCGGCCTGCCGGTGGTCATCGTGGGAGAGGACGCGCTGCGCGCCGCGGCAGCCCGGACCATGACCCGTTCCGGCCCGTCGTGGCAAGCTGCCGCAAGCCCGTCGGTTTCCGAGGCGGCGGCGCTCGCAGCGGCCGGGGAAGCTGCCGTTCTGGCGGGGCCGCGCGTCGTCGCCGGTCCGGTCACCTGCGCCATCGCCATTTCGGGAGACCGGTAGATGACCGTGCACTTCATCGGCGCGGGACCGGGTGCGGCGGACCTCATCACGCTGCGCGGCCGCGATCTCCTTGCCAGTTGCCCGGTCTGTCTCTTCGCCGGCTCGATCGTCTCGACCGAGCTTCTCCGGCACTGCCGGGCCGATGCCCGGCTGATCGATACGGCGCCGTTGTCGCTCGACGAGATCGAGGCCGAATATGTCGCCGCCGAGCGCCGCGGTGAGGACGTCGCGCGGCTCCATTCCGGGGACCTGTCGGTGTGGAGCGCCGTCGCCGAGCAGGTCAGGCGGCTCCGCAAGCACGGCATTGGCTACACGCTCACCCCGGGTGTCCCGGCGTTCGCAGCCGCTGCGGCCTCGCTCGGTCGGGAACTCACCATCCCGGAAGTCGCGCAATCACTGGTCCTCACACGCGTCCCGGGCCGCGCATCGAAGATGCCGGACGGCGAAACCCTTGCCGCATTCGGGGCGACCGGCACCACGCTCGCCATCCATCTTTCCATCCACGCCATTGGCGAAATCGTTGCGGAACTGGATCCCCTTTACGGCAGCGACTGCCCGGTGGCGGTCGTCTTCCGCGCTTCGTGGCCGGAGGAGCGCGTGGTGATCGGCTCCCTCGGTGACATCGCTTCCAAGCTTGCCGAGGACCCGATCGAGCGCACGGCGATCATCTTTGTCGGCCCGGCGCTCGACGCCGGCGATTTTCGCGACAGTTCGCTTTACGACGCCGCCTATCAGCGTCGCTTCAGGGGACGGGGCGCGTCATGAACCGGCCTGAACGGAGCCTGACCCATCAGATTTCCCTGCCGGTCGAAGATCAGGATTTCGAGCGACATGGCGCTTCGCTCCAGCACGGACGCTGCCGTCTGCCAGGCGCCTTCGGCAATGGTTTCACCCAGCGGAACGCCGGCGGCCGTCGCGGAGGCGAAGGCTTCCGCAACGGTGTTGGCGCCATGGATCGACCTCGCGACCTCCGCGGAAGCGCCGGCCGATCTTGCCACCGACGCCAGCGCATCGAGATCGGCGGCGCCGCGCTTGGAATGGAGGTCGAGCATGCCCTGCGCAAGCTTGGTCATTTTGGCCACGCCGCCGGCGATCGTCACCCGCGCCACCGGATGATCGCGCAGATATTTCAGCATGCCGCCGGCGAAATCGCCCATGTCGATCAGCTGCACCTCCTCGAGACCGTGAAATTTCTGTGCTGCCGCCTCGGATGTGCTGCCGGTCGCCCCCGAAACATGGTCGAAGCCCATCGCCCGGGCGACGTCGATGCCGCGATGGATCGAGTGGATCCAGGACGAGCAGGAAAAGGGAATGACGCTGCAATCGCCGCGGCGATCATCCTGCGCGGCACGGGATTGATCGCCGGCTCCCCCGGCGGCAGCGGCAGTCCCGGTCTCGTTACAAGCCCGACACCTTCGCCGCGCGCATAGGTAACGCCCGAGCCCGGCTTACCGGGCCGCACTGTTGCGATGATCAGCGCGCCATGCGTCACGTCGGGGTCGTCGCCGGCATCCTTCACGATGCCGGCCGACGCATTTCCCCCATGCAGTTCGGACATGGCCAGAGCAAACGAGGTCCGGTTGCCACCCGGCAGCGTGATCTCGACTGGATCTGGAAAGCGGCCGGTGAGCAATGCCGCGCAGGCGGCCTTGGCGGCGGCCGTGGCACAAGCACCGGTCGTCCAGCCGCGCCTCAGTGGACGTTCTTCGTTCATCGGGCGATCTATAGGCTTGCGCGGGACCTCAGTCATCGGCGAAAGCGGCACCGTTGAGTCTCGATCGCGCCATCGACCGCCTGAGCTACCAGCCG
>JAJFMR010000002.1 GCA_020696915.1 Rhizobiaceae bacterium
TGGCCGAGATAGTGGCTCGCCGCCGCTACGGTCGGAAAGGTCTCGCCGCCCCCCGCGATCCCGACCGCCCCGGAGGAGGGCGGCAGCAAACCCGCCAAAATGCGCAGCAGGGTTGATTTTCCGGCGCCGTTCGGGCCCGTGACGACCAAGCTCTCACGGGCTTCGAGCGCAAACCCGACGCCACAGAAGACCTGCTCGCCGCCGCGCTCGCCGCTCAGCTTGTCGGCGATCAATCGCATCTGCCCCCGCCTCCGATTGTTCGCCGCGCGTGCGACGCAGCAATTTTGCCTATAGTCGGTCTAGAACTATTCTAGGAAATTCTCTATACGCCGGACAACCGGGCCAGCGGTCGGCCCGGAAACCGAATTTGCGCCGAACCTACGAACTCGCCGCCTGACCGGCAGGACGCGGGGGACGGACAGCGGAAATGACCGTACCCGCACCTTTGCGCGTGATCCCAGCATGCCCGAGGCGTCCGTTCCGGCAGAACCGACCAGGATGGATCGCAACGTGGCCAAGTCGCTCGACAGTTTCAATTGCCGCCGCATACTCAGCGTAGGCAAGGCGCAATATGTCTATTACAGTCTGCCGGAGGCCGAAAAGAACGGGCTGACCGGTGTCGCCCAATTGCCCTTCTCCATGAAGGTGCTGCTCGAGAACCTTCTGCGTCACGAGGACGGCCGCACGGTCACGAAGGAATCGATCCAGGCGGTCGTCGGCTGGCTGACCGACAAGGGCAGCGCCGGCGTCGAGATCGCCTACCGGCCGGCCCGTGTGCTGATGCAGGACTTCACTGGCGTTCCGGCGGTCGTCGACCTCGCGGCGATGCGCGATGCCATGGCGTCGCTCGGCGGCGATCCCCAGAAAATAAATCCGTTGGTGCCGGTCGACCTCGTCATCGACCACTCCGTCATCGTCGACGAGTTCGGCACGCCGATGGCCTTCGGCCGCAACGTAGAACTCGAATATCAGCGCAACCAGGAGCGCTACAAATTTCTGAAATGGGGACAGCAGGCGTTCCGCAATTTCCGTGTCGTGCCGCCGGGCACCGGCATCTGCCACCAGGTCAACCTCGAATATCTCGGCCAGGTCGTATGGACGACGACGGGCAGTGACGGCGATGTAATCGCCTATCCGGATACCTGCGTCGGCACCGATTCCCACACCACCATGATCAACGGGCTTGGCGTGCTCGGCTGGGGCGTCGGCGGCATCGAGGCAGAGGCCGCCATGCTCGGCCAGCCGGTTTCGATGCTGCTTCCAGAAGTCATCGGGTTCCGTCTGACGGGCAAGCTCAAGGAGGGCGTGACAGCCACCGACCTGGTGCTGACCGTCACGCAGATGCTTCGCAAGAAGGGCGTCGTCGGCAAGTTCGTCGAGTTCTTCGGCTCCGGCCTGTCGAACATGACGCTCGCCGACCGGGCGACGATCGGCAACATGGCGCCGGAATACGGCGCGACCTGCGGTTTCTTTCCCGTCGACGCGGAAACCATTCGCTATCTGAACATGACGGGCCGCAGCGAGACGCGGATCGCCCTGGTCGAGGAATACTCGACGGCGCAGGGCATGTGGCGCGACGCGGGATCGGCTGATCCGGTGTTCACCGATCTCCTCGAACTCGACCTCGGCTCGGTGGTGCCCTCGATGGCGGGGCCGAAGCGCCCCGAGGGGCGGATGGCGCTCGAAGACATTCCCGGCGGGTTCGCCCGGGCCATGGAAACCGAGTACAGGAAAGCCGCCGACATTTCCCGGCGCTACGCGGTGGAAGGCGAAAGCTACGATCTCGGCCACGGCGATGTGGTGATCGCGGCGATCACCTCCTGCACCAACACGTCGAACCCGAGCGTGCTGATCGGCGCCGGCCTTCTGGCCCGCAACGCCAACCGGCGCGGCCTCAGGCAGAAGCCGTGGGTGAAGACGTCCCTGGCGCCGGGCAGCCAGGTGGTTGCCGAGTACCTGGAGAAGTCCGGGCTGCAGAAGGAACTCGACGCGGTCGGCTTCAATCTCGTCGGCTTCGGCTGCACCACGTGCATCGGCAATTCCGGCCCGTTGCCCGGGCCGATTTCGAAGACGATCAACGACAAGGGGCTGATCGGCGCGGCGGTGCTGTCGGGCAATCGCAATTTCGAGGGTCGCGTGTCGCCCGACGTGCAGGCCAACTATCTCGCTTCACCGCCGCTGGTCGTCGCCTATGCCCTGGCGGGCACCGTGTGCATGGACCTGACCAGCGAGCCGCTTGGCGAAGATCACGACGGCCGGCCGGTCTTCCTGAAGGATATCTGGCCCTCCAGCCGGGAAATCGACGAATTCATCGCCGAGAACGTCACACGCGAGCTCTTCACGCGCCGCTATGCCGATGTCTTCAAGGGTGACGAAAACTGGTTGGCGGTGCAGGCGCCGGAAGGCGAAACCTACCTTTGGGACGACCAATCGACCTATGTCCAGAACCCCCCCTATTTCGTCGGCATGTCGCCGCGTCCGGGTGGAGTGTCCAGCATCAGGAACGCTCGCATCCTCGGCATGTTCGGCGACAAGATAACGACCGATCACATTTCGCCCGCCGGATCGATCAAGGCCGCCTCGCCGGCCGGACAGTACCTCACCGATCATGGTGTCGGAGTCACGGATTTCAACCAGTACGGCACCCGCCGCGGCAACCACGAAGTGATGATGCGCGGCACCTTCGCCAACATCCGGATCCGTAACCACATGCTGGGCGAGAACGGCCGCGAAGGCGGTTACACGATCCACTATCCGTCTCGCGAG
This sequence comes from Rhizobiaceae bacterium, assembly GCA_020696915.1. Taxonomy (GTDB): domain Bacteria; phylum Pseudomonadota; class Alphaproteobacteria; order Rhizobiales; family Rhizobiaceae; genus JAJFMR01. The sequence continues at coordinate 2,767 of JAJFMR010000002.1, forward strand.
GAGGTGTCGATCTACGATGCCGCCATGCAATACCGCAGCGAGGGAGTGCCGCTGGTCATCTTCGCGGGCATCGAGTACGGCAACGGCTCATCGCGCGACTGGGCGGCCAAGGGCACCAGCCTGCTTGGCGTCCGGGCCGTGGTCGCCCGCTCGTTCGAGCGTATCCACCGCTCCAATCTGGTCGGCATGGGCGTCGTTCCCTTTGTCCTCGAGGAAGGCACCTCATGGGCCTCGCTCGGCCTGCAGGGGGACGAGACGGTGACCATAGAGGGGCTGGAGACCATTCGGCCCCGGCAGAAACTCGAAGCAAGAATCACCTACGGTGACGGCACGGTGAAGAACGTGCCGATCGTCTGCCGGATCGACACGGTCGACGAGCTCGAATATTTCAGAAACGGCGGCATCCTGCAGTATGTGCTCCGCGATCTGGCCGCCTGACACGGCGGGGGACGAAAAGACTGCGGCACGGCGCCTGCCACCGCAGGGCGGCAGCCCGGACGTGAACGCGCGCGTTGCGTTTCGCGCCGGGCCTTCATCCTGAAGCCAGCCGTGTGTGCTCTCGTCCTTTGGCCGTCTGCAAAGCAGGCCGGCGATCGGTTCCACGATGGCGACCCCCTGAAAGCTTGCCGGTGTCACCCGAACGTGACTTCCTGTTGTGCCATCGATCTGGCAATCCAATCGGCAACGACAATGGCGCCGGCCGAACCGCGCCGGATCTGGAATGCTTCATGAAACCAGCACCTCTCCTGAGAGCGGCAGCAGCATTTCTGGCCCTTGGGGTGGTGCCTGGCCTCGCCGGCGACGTCGAGCAGCCGGTCGGGGTGGTGGAGCTGTTCACCAGCCAGGGCTGCAGTTCCTGTCCGCCGGCCGATGAAGTTCTGGCCGAGCTCGCCCGGTCGGGCGAGGGCGTGGCGCTTGGCTATCACGTCGACTACTGGGATTATCTGGGTTGGAAGGACACTCTGGGCAGACCGGAGAACACGGCCCGTCAATACGATTACGGAAAGTCCTTCGGCAGTCGTTCGGTATATACGCCCCAGGCCGTCATAAACGGCCGAAGGCATGTGAATGGCGCCAAGCGCCAGGCCGTACAGGCCGCCCTTGCCGAGATGCGGACCTCCGGCGCCGGGCTGACCGTCGACATCGACATTCAGCGCTCCGGCGACAGCATCCTCATAGACGCTCACGGCGCGCCCGACGGCCGCGGCAGCGCCCATCTGGTGCTCGTCTATTTCGATCCGACCAGGCCAATCGTCATCGAGCGCGGGGAGAACAAGGGCCGTACCATCCGTTATGCCAACCCTGTCACCGGCCTGCAGACCGTCGGCATGTGGCACGGCCGTCCGGTGCGGTTCGAATTCCCTCAAAGCGAAGTCGCCAAGAAGGGCGGCTGCGCGGTGCTGCTTCAATCGGTGAGCAAGGACGGTCTTCCCGGCCCGATTCTGGGAGCGGCGCTGATTCGCCGTCCCAAACGATGAGCGAGCGGGCGGCACACGTGAAAAAACCGGCGTCGCTTCCGCGCACCGGTTTTCAGGATTCCAGGTCGTCGCACCCAGGTTTTTCTGGCGAAAACCAAGGTTGGTTCGATCCGACGCAGACCCGTGGGCGGGGGGCTTGGGGTTTACGAGCCGGTGCCGGACCGAACCGTCTCAGGCAACGAGGGTAAATTCGTCGGACATTGGGGCGCCAGCGCGGATAAAACGCGGCAGGATTGTGGCGGAGAATCACCAATCACGACAGAGTGTATTGTGTACGTTACCTGGCCGGAACATCGGCGGCGAAGGGCCGCTCGCGGTGCGGATCCTCCCCGACGTTGCTTGTCGCCGGATCTTGCAATTGCGCCGTGGAAAGGCGACCTTTGCGTCGGACAGCTGAGGCAGGACGGGTTCGATGACCGATCGCGCGGGGGGAATGGAGGATGGGGAAGACTCCGCAATATTGATCCCGCTCCACGAGGCTCGGCGCCAGCGCGCCGACGTGCCGGTCACCTTCCAGCGACGTGAACTCGACCAGTTGCTTCGCCTTTATGGACGAATGGTTGCCGCCAACGAGTGGCGCGACTATGCGATCGACCACCTTCCCGACCGCGCGGTGTTCTCGGTGTTCCGTCGCACTTCGGAAACGCCGTTGTTCAGGATCGTCAAGGATCCGGCACTGGCGCGCCGCCAGGGAACCTGGTCCGTCGTCTCGGCAACCGGTCTCGTCATGAAGCGCGGCCACGAACTGGCCCGCGTGCTCGGCCTTTTCGACAAGCGCCTCAGCCTAGTCGAGGCCTGAGCGTTCCGCGAAACCGCCGTTCCGGCATCGAGCAGCCGTCGGGCGGCGTCGACGACCCGCCGTTCATGGGCAGCTGCATGAAGGTGGTGTCGAGCCAGCGGCCTTGCTTGTATCCCGAGCCCTGTAGCTGCCCGCAATGGCGGAAGCCGGCTCGCAGGTGGAGACGGACCGAGGGGCTTTCCGGGGAACCGTCGCCGATGACGGCGATCATCTGCCTGAATCCGAGCGCCTCCGCCTCCGCCACGAGCTTTCTCAGGAGCGCGATCCCGACGCCCTGTCCCTTTGCCTCCGGTTCGACATAGACGGAATTCTCGACGATGAAGCGATAGGCAGGGCGCGGCCGGAACGGCCCAGCATAGGCGTAGCCGACAAGCCGGCCGTCGAGTTCGGCGACCAGGTAGGGGAAGTCGCCCGCAGCGAGCGCCGCGTAACGGCTTTCCATCTCCTGCAGGGTCGGCGGCTCCAGTTCGTAGCTGGCGGTCCCATGGAGGACGGCATCGGCATAGATGGCGGTGATGACCTCCAGATCGCCGATGTGAGCAGGCCGGACCTCGATGCTCATCTGTCGGATATGCTCCCGCAATTGGAAAGGGCGGCCGTTTGGCCGCCCTTTCGTATCTCGCTGATCCTGAGCGCTATTCGCGGTTGCCGAGGAAGTGCAGCAGGAAAGTGAAAAGGTTGATGAAATCGAGGTAGAGGGTCAAGGCACCCATGATCGCCTTGCGGCCGGCGACGAGAACGTCGTCGCCCTCGAAATACATCTCCTTGATCTTCTGCGTGTCGTAGGCGGTGAGCCCCGCGAACACCAGCACGCCGATCGCCGAGATCGCGAACTGCAGGGCCGACGACTGCAGGAAGATGTTGATGACCATGGCGATGATCAGCCCGAAAACGCCCATGATCAGAAACGAGCCCATCGCGGTGAGGTCGCGCCGGGTCGTATAGCCGTAGAGCGACAGCGCGCCGAAGGAGGCGGCGGTCACGAAGAAGGTCTGCACGATGCTTTCGCTGGTGAAGACCAGGAATATCGACGACAGCGACAGCCCCATCAGGGCTGCAAAGCCCCAGAAAGCAGTCTGCGCCGCCGATACGCTCAGCGTGTGCACCCGGAAAGACAGGAAGAACACCACCGCCAGCGGCGCGAGCATGACGACCCACCTGAGCGGCGAGCCATAGAGCACCGCACCAAGCGAGGTCAGCATCTTTCCGTTGCCAAGCGTTGCGACGGCTGCCGCAGGATCGTTCGTGGTCGCCAGCATCATCGTCCCGAAGGCGGCGACGCCGGTGATCGCGAGGCCGAGCGCCATCAGGTTGTAGACCTTGATCATGTAGGCGCGGAGGCCTTCGTCGATGGCGACATCGGTGCGGGTGCCCGCAGCGGCGCGCGCCTGATAGTTGCGAATCTCTGCCATGGAGAGTCCTCTGTTTGCTTCTGTCCCGTCGGGGTCGGACGCACGCGCCCAGGCGCCGCTGGCGGGACTCCAGCATGCCTGGCCCGGAATATGATGCTTCTCGACCGTCAGGACAAGACCTGTAACCCGCTGCAATCCACCGTGACTGCATCAAATTTGTGTCGTGATCGCCCGAAACCGCGCGGGCAAGTCCGCGGCGACGGACCGTCAGAGATTCCTGAGGACCGGCGCTGCCTTGTGGCCGAGCGCCCGCCACGTGCCCAAAAGGCCAAATCCGACGGTCAGCAGCAGCGCCGCGACGATGGTGGCGAGCGCCACTTCAGGCAAGAAGCTGGAGGGCAGGGTCATGATTCTGGAAATGACGAACCAGGCGGCGATCCCGCCGGCAAAGAGCGCGAAAACCGCCGTCGCCAACCCGATCAGCGCATATTCCAGCGAGAAAGCAGCGACCAGTGTCCGCCTTGTCGCGCCGAGCGTCTTCAGGATCACGGCGTCGTGGATGCGGGCGCGGTTGCCGGCCGCGAGCGCGCCCGACAGAACCAGGACCGAAGCCACGAGGGCGACGCTGGCTGCCGCCCGAATCGCCGTTCCGAGCTGGGCGATCAGGCGATTGACGACATCGAGCGCATCCTTGACGCGTACGGTTGTCACCGCCGGAAAGGTCCGGGTGACGGCGTTCAGCAACGCCGCCTCTTCAGCGGGCGTGGCCTGCGCCTCCGTCAGCGTCGCCAGCCACGAATGCGGCGCGCCGGCAAAGGTGTTCGGCGAGAACACCATGACGAAGTTGATCCCCATCGATTCCCAATTCACCTCGCGAAAGTTCGCGATTCGGGCGGTGATGTCGCGGCCAAGCACGTTGACGGTGACGGTGTCGCCAAGCTTCAGCCCGATTTCGCGGCCCTCCTGTGCCGAAAAGGAGAGCAGGGGCTCGCCGGCATAATCCGCCGGCCACCACGCCCCTTCCGCCAGCGTGGCATTTGCGGGAAGCGCGTCTTCATAGGTGATGCCGCGGTCGCCGCGCAGTACCCAGGCGCCTTCGGCCGGCACGGCCAGTTTCTCGACGTCGACGCCGTTCAGTTCGACGACCCGGCCTCTCAGCATCGGAACACGCGCCAACCTGCCGTCCGGCGACCTGTCCTCGATGAAGCGGGCGAAGGCCTCGACCTCGGCGCTCTGGATGTCGACGAAGAAGAAATTTGGCGCACGTTCGGGCAGACTGCCCGAAAGCTGGCGCCTGAGATTGCCGTCGATCAATGCAAGAGCGACGAGCAGCGTCAGTCCGAGCCCAAGGGAAAGCACGACCGAGGGCGTCAGCGCCCCGGGACGATGAATGTTGCCGATCGCCAGCCTGAGCGCCGTCCAGCGCACGGGCGGGCTCCGCCTGGCAAGCGTCTGCACGAGCGCCGCGACGCTGCGCAAAACGACGAAAGAAAACAGGGTGGCGCCGACGAAGATCGAGGCGATGCGTCGATCCTCCGAGAACCATACGGCCAGGAAGGCTAGCAAGGCAGCGATGGCAAACGCGGCGAGCACGTAGGATCGGCCCGGCAGGCCGCTCGGCTCGAAGCCCATTTCGCGAAACAGCGCGGTGGCCGGCACCTCGCGGGCCCGGCCGAGCGGCAGGATGGCAAAGGCAAGGGTCACCAGCAGGCCGAACAGCGCCGCCATGCCGAGCGCGCCCGGATAGATGCCGTGCTCCGCCGGAACCGGGATGAGCGCGGCCAGCGCCGTCGTTGCGAACAGCGGCATCAGGGCGCCGATCGCCAGTCCGGCGGCGATGCCTATTCCCGCAATGATCAGGATCTGGACGAGGTATACCGCGAACACGAAGCCGCCGGAGGCGCCGAGGCTCTTGAATGTCGCGATGACACCGCGCTTGCCGTCGAGATAGGCGCGCACTGCGTTGGCGACGCCGACCCCGCCCACGACCAGCGCCGTCAATCCGACCAGAGTGAGGAATTGCGAGAAGCGTTCGATGTTGCGTGACAGCGACGGGGCCGCGTTGGTGCGGGTGCGGATCGACCACCCGGCCTGCGGGAACTCCGAATTCGCCCGCTCGGCGATTGCCTCGAGCTCGGCGTCGCCGGTCGTGCCGGGCAATCGCACCTTGTAGGCGAATTCGGCGAGGCTGCCGGGCTGGACGAGCCCCGAGGCCTGCAGCCCCTCCAGCGAGATCATCAGGCGGGGAGCAAAGCCGAAGCCTTCCGACGCCGCATCGGGTTCGGTGACGAGGTTTGCCCGGAGCTCGAAGACTGCCTGGCCGAGTCTGACGCGGCCGCCCGGGGCAATTCCGAGCCGCTCGAAGAGGAGTTCGGGGGCCGCCGCTCCGTAGACATCGCCCTGGCTGCCGAACAGCGCCTCCCGCGACAGCCGAGGCTCGGTGACGAGCGTGCCGTATAGAGGATAGGCCCGATCCACCGCCTTGACTTCGACCAGGGCCTGGTCGGCGCCGTCCTCGAGCCGGGCCATCGAACGCAGGCCCGCGCTTTGGGCCAGGCCTCCCAGCCCCTCCAGGAATTCGAGTTCGGCAGGGTCGGCACGCCGCTGGTTGAGTTCGAAGCGAAGGTCGCCGCCGAGCAGCGCCTGGCCCTCCCTGGCGACACCGGCCGTGATGGAATTGGCAACCGAGTTCACGCCGCCGATGGCCCCGACCCCGAGCGCGATGCAGGTGACGAAGATCATGAAGCCGGCAAGCCCGCCGCGCATCTCGCGCAGCGAGAAGCGGACGGCAAGCGCAAGCGTGCGGACCCGGGAGGCTCCGGCCGTGGCCGGCTCCTGCCGGCCGGCCGCTCCGGCGACGGAGGACCCGGGCGGGCCCGCGTCGATCGAGGACGTTGGACCCGACATCCCTAGACCGTCACCGCCAGCCGACCTGCCTCGACGTCGATCCGGCCGGACCGCATGGCCACCTGGCGCGCGCAGCGACCGGCGAGCGACGGATCATGGGTGACCAGCACCAAGGTCATGCCCCGCTCCTTCGCCTCGGCGAACAACAGGTCGGCGATCTGCCTGCCGGTCGCCTGGTCGAGATTGCCGGTCGGCTCGTCGGCGATGAGGATGCGCGGCTCGGGCGCCAGCGCCCGGGCAATGGCCACCCGCTGTTGTTCGCCGCCGGACAGCTCGCCGGGGTAGTGGGTGACCCGGTCGGCAAGCCCGACTGCGTCGAGTTCGCGAAACGCCGCACCGAACGGGTCGTTGCGCCCGGCGAGCTCCAGCGGCACGGCGACGTTCTCCAGCGCCGTCATGTTGGGGATCAGATGGAACGACTGGAATACGATGCCGATGTTGCGGCCCCGAAAGGCGGCGATCCGGTCCTCGGACTGGCCGTTCAGCAGATGCCCGGCGATCCTCACCGTTCCCGAATCGACGCGCTCCAGCCCGGCTATCACCATCAGCAGTGTCGATTTGCCCGAGCCGGAAGGGCCGACGATGCCGGTCGCCTCACCCGACGCGACGTCGAGGCTGACCTTCTTCAGGACATCCACGGCAGACGCACCCTGGCCGAGCCTCAGGGAAACATCCTTCAGCTGGATGACGGGTTCTGTCACGGGGAGCGCTTCCTATATGGAGGAGGACGGTCCGCGACATATGGGTCTTGCAGCATGGCTTTCAAATCTTCCCCGCGTGCGCTGGCCGGCGCGGCTCTGGCCTTCGTCTGCCTGGCGACGTCGGCCACGGCCGAGCCTTACAAGATCGTCGGCTTCGGAGACAGCCTGATGGCTGGATACGGTCTGGATGCCGGCCAGAGCTTTCCGGAAAAGCTCGAGCAGGCCATGCGGGCGAAGGGTCACGATGTCGTGATCGTGAATGCCGGCGTTTCGGGGGATACGTCGAGCGGCGGGCTCGCGCGTCTCGATTGGTCCGTACCGGAGGATGCCGATCTCGTCGTCCTGGAACTCGGCGCCAACGACATGTTGCGCGGCGTGCCGCCGCAAATCACCGAACGTAACCTCGACACGATGATCACCCGGCTGAAGCAAAGACCCGTGGCCGTGCTGCTTGCCGGAATGCGCGCCGCGCCGAACCTCGGGCCCGAGTACCGGGCGGCGTTTGACGCGATCTATCCCCGCCTGTCCGAAAAACATGCGGCCCCCCTCTACGGCTTTTTTCTGGACGGGGTGGCCGCCGACCCCAGATATCTGCTCGACGACCGCATGCACCCGAACGCCGCGGGAATAGACCGGATGGTGGAGCGCTTCGTACCGCATCTGGAGGCGGTCATTGCCGCCACACCGGCGGGTTCGGCGCCGTGAGGGGCCGCGAGACGGTTTGCCGGCTGGATTTGCCGTCGATCGGAACGCTTGAATGCAGTGCGACAGAATCCGCTTGCCGCTTATCCGGATCGGTGATTCGCTGGGCATGCAGTTCGATTCGAGGAAGGGAGCCTGGCCATGCCGCGACTTTTCACCGCCCTCGAAATTCCGCGCGATGCAGCGCTTTCGCTGTCGCTGCTGCGCGGAGGCCTTCCCGGGGCCCGCTGGGTAGACGTCGAGAACTACCATCTTACCCTGCGTTTCATCGGCGACGTCGAAGGCCATCTCGCCGATGAAATCGCCAATGCCCTCGACCGCGTCCACAGGCCGGCATTTTCCCTCACGCTTGCCGGGGTGGGCGCATTCGGGTCGAAAAAGCCGCATTCCGTCTATGCCGGCGTCGCGGCGTCGCCGGACCTTCTTGCATTGCAAGGTGAGGTCGAGCGGATCTGCCAGCGGCTGGGGCTCGATCCCGATCCGCGCAAGTTCACGCCCCATGTGACACTGGCGCGGCTGCGGAACTCGAGTCCAGCCGATGTCGCCCACTATCTGTCGGCACGCGGCAATTTCGCGGCCATGCCGTTCCGGGTCGACCGCTTCGTGCTGATGTCGTCGCGCGAGTCGGTCGGCGGCGGCCCCTATGTGGTGGAAGAGGCCTGGCCCCTTGCGCGCGCCGAGTTCGGCGGGTCGAGGACGGGAACCGGCCCGGCGGACGTTTCGCGGGGCATGCGCTGAACGCTTCCACGGCCGCTGCCCGCTTCGGCCGGCATGACTTTGGTCTGGCGAGGTCGGCGCCGAACCGCTAAGAACCCAGTCCTTCCGGAGGGGATGTTCGTGTTCTGCCGCGCCGTTTGTCTCGCCGCCGCGCTTAACCTGTCGGGGGCCGCTTCCTTAGCCCAGTCGCTGCCCGATCTCGGCGGTCGAGCGGTGGTGGTCGTTACGGAGAATGCCTACCTGCCCCTGCAGTTCATCGATCCGGACACCGGTCAACCGGCCGGTTGGGAGTATGACGCGCTGGCAGAACTCTCGTCCCGGCTCAACTTCACGGTCGAGTACCGGAACACGTCCTGGGACGCCATGATCCAGGCGGTCTCCGATGGCCTGTACGACCTCGGCATGACCGGCATCACCATCACCGAAGAGCGCAGGCAGAAGGTCGATTTCTCGGATCCCTACATGCGCTCCGAGATATTCATGCTGGTGCGCGGCGACGAGCAGCGCTTCACCGACCCAAAAACATTTGCGGCGAACCCTGAGCTGCTGATCGGTGCCCAGCCCGGCACCTCCCCCTTCTACGTCGCCGTCTACGAGATTCTCGACGGCAACGAGCAGAACCCGCGCATCAAGCTGATGGAGACCTTTGCAGCCACGGTGGCGGCGCTGCAGGCCGGCGATGTCGACCTCGTCCTCACCGACAGCGCGGCAGGCAAGGCGATCAGCGACAATTCCGGCGGCCGCCTGAAGCTGGTCGGCGCACCGCTGCAGGCCGAGGATTTCGGCTTCATCTTTCCGAAAGGCTCCGACCTCGTGGCGCCGATCAACGCCGGCCTGGCGGCGCTGCGGGCGGACGGCACCCTGGACAGGCTGACGCAGAAATGGTTCGTCGACTACAGACCCTGACGGCCGCGCCGGCGTGAATTCGCCGCCGGTCTCCTGCTCCGGCGAGCCGGGCCGCACCGGGGCGCTCCGCATCGAAGGAGCCGATTTTCCGTGGTGGCTTGCCGTGACCGCCACCGGCGCCGTCGTCGTCGCCGCCATCATTGCAGCCAGTGGAACCTACCAGCAGGTGTTCGCGATCGTCACGAAGGGGATCGGCGTCACCGTTTTCGTTTCGCTGGTCGCCTACGCGCTCGCCTGCGCAATCGGTCTCCTGGTCGCGCTGATGGCCCTCTCTGGGTCACTGATCCTGCGGCAGGCGGCCCGTTTCTATGTGGAGATCATCCGCGGCATACCGATCCTGGTTCTGCTGTTCTGGATCGCCTTTGCCGGCGTGCCAGTCCTCGTCATCGCCTTGAACTGGGTTGCGGCGCCGCTCCGCGGTGCGGGACTCGTAGACGACCTGATGGTCCGTGACGTCTCACTTCTGTCACGCGCCGTGCTGGCGCTGACGATCGGCTACTCGGCATTCATCGCGGAGATCTTCCGGGCCGGCATACAGTCGGTTGACCCGGGCCAGACCGACGCCGCGCGGTCGCTCGGCCTGACCAGGCTTCAGTGCTTCCGGCTGGTGATCTTCCCGCAGGCGATCAGGATCATCCTGCCGCCTCTCGGCAATGATTTCGTCGCCATGGTCAAGGACTCCTCGCTGGTCTCCGTGCTCGGGGTGGCCGACATCACGCAGATGGGCAAGCTCTACGCGGCAGGCACCTTCCGTTTCTTCGAGACCTATTCGATCGTTGCCTATGTATATCTGCTTCTCACGCTTGGCCTTTCGCTGGCCTTGCGCGGGTTGGAGCACAGGCTGCGAAAGAAAGGACGACGATGAGCCGCGAGCTGACTCCACTCGAGAAAGTATATGCCGCGCGGAACCAGGGCGAGCTCGCCGACGCCTACGCGTCATGGTCGATCGACTACGACCGTGAAACGGTCGCACTCGGCTATTGCCTTCCCTTCGTGATCGCCGGCTGGGTGGCAAGGTATGTGGCGAAAGGCGCCGGGCCGCTGCTCGACGCAGGCTGCGGCACCGGCCTGGCGGCGCCCGGGCTGCGAGCGCTCGGCTACGAGCAGATCGAAGGCCTCGACTTTTCCGGGGACATGCTAGCGGTTGCCGGAGAGCGCGGCTTCTACCGGAAGCTCGAACATGCGGAACTCGGCCTCCCGCTGCCGTGGCCCGACGGTCATTTCGCCGCCTTCCTTTCGGCAGGGGTCTTTACCGAGGGACATGCGCCGCCTTCGAGCCTCGATGAGCTGGCGCGCGTCACGCAGGGCGGCGGTCACGCGGTCTTCACGGTCCGCGACAGCGTTCTCGAGCGCAACGGTTTCAGGCGGACCTTTCGGCGGCTGCAGGAGGAAGGCCGCTGGCTGCCTGTCGAGGAAAGCCGCCCGTTCCGCGCCTTCGTACTGGGCGAGCCGGAGGTCACTGTGAGAGCGTTCGTCTTCCGGATGCTCTGACCTGCCGCGGGCCCAAAGCGCCCATCCTGGGCACGTCCTGTCGAATCATGATGACCGGAGTTCGGCGACCGATTTGAGATGCCGCGCGGTGAACAGGTCGAGATGGCCGCCGCCCACATTCTTGTAGACGGTGATCTCCTGGTCGTTGCCGCGCCCCGGGTGCCTGCCCGCGCAGAGTTCGTACAGGTCGGCCGTGATATCTTCCCAGCGGATGATGCCGCGATCGGCCGGCTGGCGCAGGTCGCCGGCATCCTGCATGCCCGAACGCGTGTCGACGAACAGTTTTCCGCGCGCCATCGCTTCGTCGTCGGCCTCGCGCATGTCGGGGAGATAGGCGCCGACGAGATCGAGATGCGCGCCGGGCTTCAGGAGCCGCCCGCGCACGAGCGGCGCCTTCGACATTGTCACGCAGGAAACGATGTCGGCCTGGGTTACGGCCGCATCGAGGTCGCTAACGGCCGCGATGGAGAAATCCCGGCCCGCATGCACGCTTGCCAACGCTTCGGCGCGGCCGGGCGTACGGTTCCAGACGAGAACCCGCTCCAGCGATGGCCGCGCCGCACGATGCGCTGCCAGCATGTGGGGCGCCAGTCCACCAGCGCCGACGATCACCAGCACCTTGGCGTCGGACCGGGCCAGGAGGCTGGCGCCCAGTGCGGAATCGGCGGCGGTCTTGCGGAAGGTCATGGCGGCGCCGTCCGCCACGAACAGCGGCGAACCCGACCCTGCGTCGAACACGGCCACCAGCCCCTGCACGGAAGGCTGCGGAGGACTTAGCCCCGGATTTTCCGGAAAAACGCCGACCAGCTTCACGGCGATGACGGTATCCCGCTGCCAGCCGACCTGGACGACGAACTTGTTGCCGCCGCCGCCCGGCTCATCGCGCACCATCATATGGCTCGCATCCGGGGCCGGCCCCCGATGCGCCTGGCGCATCGCCTCGATCAGACCGGGGTAGTCGAGGAGGAAATGGACGGCGTCGGCATCGAAAAACTGCATGGTCAGAACACCAGATCCGGAAGGAGAGTGACGATGGGCGGAAAGAATGCCATCGGGAAGACACCGCACCAGCGCCGCCAGGAACGGCACCAGCTCGGACGAAAACTCCTCGATGGAGCATTGCCGATTGCTACCTCGGGTGGATAGGGCGAGCCATTCACGATCGCCCTGCCGGCCTGAACGACCCCTAATCTTCCCCGCTGCTCGCCGTGGCTGGCCTGCCGTCCCGATCTTTCCGACTGCACCGGGTAGTGCTTGCGACGCCGACCCTCCCGGCGCTACCGACGGTGCCCAGGACCCCTGACCGGACTCAGCTCTCGCCCGTCAGCGATCTGATCTGCCCAGTCAGCCGCGCCACCTGTTCCTCCAAGGCCGCAAGGCGCGGCTCGATGTCCGAGCCATGGGAGGATCCCCGTGCTGGCGCCGGCGCCGCCGAAGCAGCCACCGGCCCGCCGAGCAGATGCGCGTAACGCTCCTCCCTTTGCCCCGGACCCCGGTCGATCATGGCGGCGAGCGCCGGCTTGCGGCCTATCAGCAGGTCGAGACTGCTCCGCACCTCTTCGATCGACGGGAATCTCGCCATGCGTTCGCTGCGCGCCAGAAGCTCGTGTGCCGTCTGCGGGCCCCGCACCATCATCAGGGCAAGCAGGGCGACCTGCGACTGGGTAAGCGAGAAGCGCTGCGCCAGCAGGTGCTCGAACCGGTCGACGCGGGAGGCGAATGCCTGCTGCACCAGACCCTTCCGCTGCAGCGTGCCGAGCCCCCGGACTATGTCGGTCATTTCGAGTGACATGACCGGGTCCCTGGCGGTCTTCTGGTTGGCCGCGACGTGCAGCGCATTCACCGTCATCGGGTAGACGTCGGGGGTGAGCATCTTTTTCTCGGCCAGAGTGCCGAGGATCCGGATTTCGACGGTGTTCAGGACTTCAGGATCATCCGGCATGTTGGCGTCCTGCTCACCTTTGCTGGAATCGCCCTACACGCGCCGTTCGACCAGAAGCTTCTTGGTCTCGGCGATCGCCTTGGCCGGGTTGAGGCCCTTCGGACAGGTCTGGGTGCAGTTCATGATCGTGTGGCAGCGATAGAGCCTGAACGGGTCCTCGAGATTGTCGAGCCGCTCGCCGGTCGCCTCGTCGCGGCTGTCGACGAGCCACCGGTAAGCCTGCAGCAGAACCGCCGGGCCGAGGAAGCGTTCGCTGTTCCACCAGTAGCTCGGACAGGCCGTCGAGCAACAGGCGCACAGGATGCATTCGTAAAGGCCGTCAAGCTTCTGCCGATCCTCGTGGCTCTGCAGCCACTCCTTGGCCGGCTCCGGCGACACCGTCTTCAACCACGGCTCGATCGCGGCATGCTGGGCATAGAAGTCGGTTAGGTCAGGCACCAGGTCCTTGACCACCGGCATATGCGGCAGCGGGTAGACGCGCACCGGGCCGGAAATTTCATCCATTCCCTTGGTGCAGGCTAGCGTGTTGCCGCCATCGATGTTCATGGAACAGGAGCCGCATATGCCCTCGCGGCAGGAGCGCCGAAGCGTGAGTGTCGGGTCGACCTTATTCTTGATCCACAACAGGGCATCGAGCACCATCGGGCCGCAATCGTCGAGGTCGACGAAATAGGTGTCGACGCGCGGATTCTCGTCATCGTCCGGGGACCAGCGGTAGATCCGGTACTCGCGCAGGTTCTTCGCGCCTTCCGGCTTCGGCCAGGTCTTTCCCTCGACTATCCTCGAGTTCCTCGGAAGAGCGAATTCAACCATTACCTCAAAGCCTTTCGGATGACGAGTTTCAGCCCGGACCAGCTGGCGTCCACGGCCGCGGCCTTGACGTCGACCAGATCGAGGCCGAGAGCACGATCGCAAACGACATGCTCGGTGATTTCGGTCCGCACCCCGGGCGCCCACTTCGGCCGCGACACCAAGATCATTCCGCGGACCCTGGTCGCCGCGCCGGCGGCCATGCCGTCCCGCAGCCCGGGCTTCTCGCGAAACGGCGAATAGCGTGCGGCGGCCAGTTCCATGTCAATAGACCCGCGCCTTGGGCGCGATCTTCGCCGGATCGATGCCGCCCCTGTCGTGGGGCAGCATCGTCTCGGTGTGCACCGGACGGTAGGCGAGCGCGACCTCTCCTTCCGCCTCGATCCGGGCAAGCGTGTGCTTGCGCCAGTTCCGATCGTCGCGGGCGGAAAAGTCCTCTCGGGCATGCGCGCCGCGGCTCTCCTTGCGGGCCGCCGCGGAGTAGACCGTGGCGAGCGCGTTGGCCATCAGGTTCTGGAGCTCTAGCGTCTCCACCAGGTCCGAATTCCAGATCATCGACCGGTCGAACACCTTGACGTCGCGCAACTCGCCCCAGATGGCGGAGATGCGCCGGCAGCCGGATTGCAGCGATTCCTGGGTCCGGAACACGGCCGCGTCCTCCTGCATTGTCCGCTGCATCTTTTCGCGGAGCACCGCGGTGGGCGAGCCGCCATTGGCGTGACGGAGCCGGTCGAAACGGTCCATGATCCTTTCGGCCGCGGCCCCGTCGATGGGGGGCACGGCGCTATTTCGATCGACCACCTGCCCGGCGCGGATCGCGGCGGCGCGGCCGAACACGACGAGGTCGATCAGCGAGTTCGAGCCGAGCCGGTTTGCGCCATGCACCGAGGCGCACCCCGCCTCGCCGACGGCCATCAGGCCGGGGCTGACGGCGTCCGGATCGGATGCCGTGGGGTTGAGCACCTCGCCCCAGTAATTCGTCGGGATGCCGCCCATGTTGTAGTGGACCGTCGGCGAAACGGGGATCGGCTCGCGGGTCACGTCGACGCCGGCGAAGATCTTTGCCGATTCCGAAATGCCGGGCAGCCGCTCGTGCAGCACCGCCGGATCGAGGTGGTCGAGGTGGAGGAAGATGTGATCCTTGTTCCTGCCGACGCCGCGGCCCTCGCGAACCTCGATGGTCATGCACCGGGACACCACGTCGCGGCTCGCCAGGTCCTTGGCGGAAGGTGCGTAGCGCTCCATGAAGCGCTCGCCTTCGGAGTTGACAAGGTAGCCGCCCTCGCCGCGTGCTCCCTCGGTGATCAGGCAGCCGGCGCCGTAGATGCCGGTCGGGTGGAACTGCACGAACTCCATGTCCTGCAGCGGCAGGCCGGCGCGCGCGGCCATGCCGTTGCCGTCGCCGGTGCAGGTATGCGCCGACGTGGCGGTGAAATACGCGCGGCCATAGCCGCCCGTCGCCAGGATCACCATCTTGGCCGAAAACCGATGGATGGTGCCGTCGTCGAGGTTCCAGGCGATCACCCCGGTACAGCTTCCGTCGGGCGCCATGATCAGGTCGAGCGCGAAATACTCGACGAAAAACTGCGCGCTGTTCTTCAGCGACTGGCCGTAGAGCGTGTGCAGGATGGCGTGACCGGTTCGGTCGGCCGCCGCGCAGGTGCGCTGCACGGGTGGGCCATCCCCGAACTCGGTCATGTGACCGCCGAACGGACGCTGGTAGATGCGTCCGTCCGCCGTCCGCGAGAACGGCACGCCGTAGTGCTCGAGCTCGTACACCGCGGCCGGCGCCTGCTGCACCATGTATTCCATGGCGTCGACGTCACCCAGCCAGTCGGAACCCTTGACGGTGTCGTAGAGGTGCCACTGCCAACTGTCCGGCCCCATGTTCGACAGCGAGGCCGCGATGCCGCCCTGGGCGGCGACGGTATGCGAGCGGGTCGGGAACACCTTGGTTATGCAGGCCGTCCGCAGCCCCTGCTCGGCCATGCCGAGCGTGGCGCGCAGCCCGGCGCCGCCGGCTCCGACAATGACGACGTCGAACCCGTGATCGACATAGGTATAGGCCGAAGTTGCCTTGCGGGGCGCAGTATTTGCCACCTTCAGCCTCCGAGTGCGAGTTTGACGAGCGCGTAGATTGCCGCGACGCCTACCGAAGCGGCGAAAAAGACGTTGAGCATGATCAAGGCGATCCTGGCTCCGTCGGCGTGGACGTAGTCCTCGATGATGACCTGCATGCCGAGCCGCATGTGATTGAGGACCGACAGGAACGCCAGGACAAGCATGAGCGCCACGAAAGGATTGCCGAGCGCCCCCCGCACCGTCATGTAATCGGCGCCGTTTAGAGCGACCAGCAGGCCGATGAGAAACAGCATCAGCGGCACGTTGGCGACTGCCGTCAGCCGCTGCAGCCAGAAATGCCCGGTGCCTTCGCGCGCCGTTCCGAGGCCGCGCACGCGGGCCAGTGGCGTTTGCATCCTGGCCATCTCAGAACGCCCCCCGCGCCGCGTAGCCGGCTATCCAGACCAGCAGAGTCAGCACGATGGCTGCCACTATCTGCAGCCGCGCCATGCTGGAGGCGGTGGTTTTCTCCAACCCGCTGCCGGTGTCCCAGATCAGGTGGCGGATGCCGCCGAGCATATGGTGGACGAGGGCCCAGGTGTAGCCGAGAAGCACGCAGCGTCCGGCCCACGATCCGAATACGGCATTGGCGAGATCGAACTGCCTTTCCGAGGTCGCGGCGGCGAGCAGCCACCATGCAATCAGCAGCGTGCCAAAATAGAGAGCACCGCCCGTCACGCGATGCAGGATGGACACCGTCATGGTGACGGGCCACCTGTAGATCGTCAGGTGCGGCGAAAGCGGCCGCTGCCGTCTTGCTGCGGTTGTCCTGGTCATGGGCGTCCCCCGAATCGATCGTCGCGGCGCCGGCGGGAGCGCGCCAGGCGCCTCTGACAGGTCGGTCGTAAACTTTTTTTGCAGCGCGTCAAAGTGACCCCGTTAGGCCCCACATAGGCGGCCGCATGCGCGAGATGCAAGCCAAGTATCTGGCTTCAATCGATTTTAAGACAAGGACCGCATTTTGCATTGCGGCAGATCTCTATTGATAGGGATCTTCAGCCGCTGCGGATCCAGCCTGATCCCCGCCGATCCGGTCACGCGCGCTCGTCTTCGGCCCTGCAAGGCTTGGAGATGTACGGCTTCGCGTTTCGCGCTCGCCGGTCCGGGCGGCGCTCAAGCTTCTGGAAGGGGGCGGAGTTGCAATGCACCATCGCCTCATAGTACGACCGGCGAGGATAGAAAGCCTTTAGGAAAGGCTGTTTTTCCATGCAGATTCTAGTCCTTCCGGGCGACGGCATCGGGCCGGAGATCACTGAAGCGACCTTGAAGGTTCTCCGAACGGCAGATGCGGAGGCCGGGCTCGGCCTTACCTTCGAATTCGGCGACATCGGCCTGAAACCGCTCGCCGAGCAGGGAACGACACTTCCCGATTCGGTGGTGGAGCGCGTTCCCCTGGCGGACGGCGTGATCCTGGGGCCCGTTTCCCATTACGAATATCCGAGCCGCGATCGCGGCGGGATCAACCCGTCCGGGGAACTGAGGGTCAGGTTCGACCTCTATGCCAACATTCGCCCCTGCCGGTCCCGCGACGGACTTACGATCCTGCGTCGGCCGATGGATATGGTCATCCTCCGGGAAAACACCGAGGGCTTCTATTCGGACCGAAACATGTTTGCGGGCAGCGGCGAGTTCATGCCGGATCCCGACATGGCCCTGTCGGTCCGCAAGGTCACCGCCAGGGCCTCGGGCCGCGTGGCGAGCGTCGCCTTCGGGATCGCCCGCGGCCGGCGCAAGAAGGTGACGGCCGTTCACAAGGCCAACGTGTTGAAGCTCTCGGACGGCCTGTTCCTGCGCGAGGTGCGGAAGGTGGCCGCGGCGTTCCCGGACGTGGAGCTAGACGAGTTGCTCGTCGATGCGGCGGCGGCACATCTCATCCGGTCGCCCGATCGCTTCGATGTCATCGTTACCACCAACATGTTCGGCGACATCCTGTCGGACGAAGCCTCCGAGCTCTGCGGCAGCCTCGGGCTCGGCGGCTCGATCAACGCCGGGGATTCGGTCTGCATCGCCCAGGCCCAGCACGGCTCGGCGCCCGACATCGCCGGCAAGGGCATCGCCAATCCGACCTCGCTGATCCTGTCGGCCGCCATGCTGCTCGACTGGCTCGGGCGCCGGCACGCGCTGAGCGGCCTCGTCGAAACGGCCCGGCGCCTCGAGGATGCGGTCGAGGCAACGCTTCGCGATCCATCGACGCGGACCCGCGACATAGGCGGATCGCTTGGAACCCAAGCATTCGCGGACGCCGTCTGCCGATCGCTGACGAGCACGACCCTCCCCGGCGCGGTCGCCCGGCCTTCCGCGCAGGAACTGGACGCCGCTCGATGATCGTTTCAACGATCCATCGTCGCCCCCGCGCCTGCCCTTCGGCTGCATCAACCATAGTCAGGCAGCGGCGCGAGTTGGCAGTTATGGCAATCGCAGGTCCGGCGAACCAGCCGGATCGCCGGACGGCAAGAAGGTGATGGAATGAACATGCAGACCGTGCGGCCCGGTATATTCCGCCCCGACGAGATCAAGGCGCATGAACGGGGCGGCGGAGCCAGAACCATTCCCCTCGTCAACCGCGCCTCCGGCACGACCAGCTTCATCAACGGCATCACGATCTTCGAGCCGGGCGCCGCCATTCCGCTTCACAAGCACAATTGCGAGGAGAGCGTGATGCTTCTCGAAGGCAAGGCGATCGCCGAGATCGACGGTGAGCGGCATGTCCTGAAACCTCAGGATACAACCTTCATCCCGGCCGGACTGCCACACCGCTTCATCAACGCATCGAGCAGCGAACCCATGAAAATCCTCTGGATCTATGCGACCGTAGACGCCACGCGCACCATCGTGGAAACCGGTGACACCCGCACGATCGACACCGAGCAAGGGAGCTGAAGGCGACGTTCGCGAGGCGCCGCATTCCGCCAGTGGAGGCCGACACGTCATCAGAACCACACCATGGGGCGCCGGTTCCGGGCGCCAATGTCGCGCCCGATCGGCTGCTCGCCTTTGCGGCGGCAATCTACGAGGCGGCCGGAATGCGCCCGGACGAGGCCCGTCTGGCCGCGGACACGCTGGTGCAAGCCGATCTGTGGGGACATCAGAGCCATGGCGTCATGCGGCTTTCCTGGTATGCGGCGCGCCTGAAGTCCGGGGTCGTCGCCCCGCTCGCATCCCCGGAAACCGTGATCGACGCCGGCGCCATCGCGGTGATCGACGGACATGATGCCATGGGCCAGGTGGTGGCCGCCGGGGCGGCAAAAGAGGCGGTGAAGCGCGCCAAGGCGCACGGCGTCGGCGTCGTGGCCGTGCGCAATTCCAATCACTTCGGCACCGCGATGTATTTCACGCGGATGGCGGCGCTTGAAGGATGCGTGGGCTTTCTGGCAGCCAATGCCAGCCCTGCCATGGCGCCTTGGGGCGGGCGTGAGAACGCGGTCGGCACCAATCCCTGGTCATGGGCGGCTCCGGCCGGCAGGTTCGCGCCGCTGATGCTCGACATCGCCAATACCGGCGTGGCGCGCGGCAAGATCTATCTCGCCCGCCAGAAGGGCGTTCCGATCCCGGAGGGCTGGGCCGTCGACGGGGAGGGCGTTCCAACCACCGATCCCGTTGCCGCACTGGCTGGAGCCAGCCTGCCGATGGCCGGCCACAAGGGCTACGCGATCGCGGTGGTCATGGACATGCTCGCGGGCGTCCTCGGCGGCGGCAGCTTCGGCAGGAGCGTCGCCGGCCCCTACCAGTCGGAGCGCCGCGGCGGGGTCGGCCACTTCCTGCTGGCCCTGGACATCGAAGCCTTCCAGCCCCGCGCCTCGTTCGAAGAACGCCTGGAGACGCTCATCACCGAACTCAAGGGCGTCGCATTGGCGAAGGGTGTCGAGGAGATCGTCTATCCGGGCGAGCTCGAGTCCCGCAATGCCGAGCACAACCTCCGGATCGGGATCGAACTACCCGACGACACGCTGGCCGACCTCGCCAGGCTTGCAGAGGAATATGGCTGCCCCCAGCTGCTTCCCTTCGGCCGCCAGCGCGCCGAGCCTGGCACCGCATCCGGACAGAACGGATGAGTTGCAGCCACGCCCGGCCCGTTTCAGGTTCTCTGCAACGTGTCGGCCACGGCGGCAAGTCCCCTTTCGACGGCGCCTTCGTCGATATGCCGGTGGGTAACGAAGCGGGCCACGGATCCCGACTGAAGCACCAGGACGCCACGTTCCTTCAGTCTGACGGCAAAGTGGGGTACGAGTTCGGGAAATGCGTCGAGCCTGCAGTTGACGATGTTCGTCTGTACGTTTTGTGGGACCACAAGGCTGGCATCGATCGCAGCGAGCCCGGCGGCCAAAACCCCTGCCGTGCAGTGATCGCTGCGGGCCTGGGCATAAGGATCGCCCAGCGCGACGAGGCCCGCCGCTGCAACGATCCCCGCCTGGCGCATGCCGCCGCCGACCATGCGCACCTTCCGCCTGGCGCGCAGAATAAAGGCATCGTCGCCCGCCAGAAGCGACCCGACCGGCGCGCCCAGCCCCTTCGAGACACAGAACATGACCGTGTCGGCATGCCGGCAGATGTCGGCTGCCGAGGAATCCAGATGAACCGCGGCGTTGAAGAGACGCGCGCCGTCCAGATGGATCACGACGCCCGCGCCGGCTGCGAGCCCATGAAGACGGCCCATGGTCGCGAGCGGCGTCACCGTTCCGCCGGCGGCATTGTGCGTGTTCTCGACGCAGATCAGCCGGGTGCGGGCCACGTTATCCTTGCCCTCGCCTTTGATTACGGCGGCGATGTCATCTGGATCGAGCACCCCGCTCGGCGCGGTGACCGGTCGCACGACGGCGCCGGCCAGGCCGGAAACCGCGCCTCCTTCGGAGTTGTACATGTGGGCCGCGGATTCCAGGATGATCTCTTCGCCGGGGCTGACATGGCTGAGCACCGCGACGAGGTTCCCCATCGTGCCGCTTGGGACGAAGACCGCCGCCTGCTTGCCGACGAGTTCCGCGGCGCGCCGTTCAAGTTCGTTGACGGTCGGATCGTCCCCGCGCGCGGCGTCGCCCACCTCGGCCGCGGCGATCGCAGCCATCATCGCCTGCGTCGGCCTGGTTACGGTATCGCTTCTGAAATCGACGTAGTCCATTGGTGTCCTCGCCTCGCGCGCCGGCAGAGAAAGCCGTTTTGAATGTCGCGGGACCTGTGGCACGTTCCGGCGTCGAGGACTATACGATCCTGGCGGACGCGCATTTCGCTTCGGAAGGAAGACCTCACGGGCAAGGACGGTAAGGCGCCGTCAGGAGGACGACTAAGAATCACCGGTCCGGCAGCGCCGGGCTTGGAAAGACCCCCGCCAGATCGTCGGGGACGACATGTCAGTCGAGTTCACAACCAGGAGGAAGCTTGATGAAAAGTCTGTTCACCGCCGGAGCACTCGCGCTGTCGCTGTTGGCGGCACCGGCTGCCGCCGACCCTGCGACCGTCATGGCCCCGGGCGGGCCGGGCGGCGGCTACGACGCCATGGCGAGGCTGCCCTTCCAGGCGATGCAGGAGGCCGGCATCTTCACCGACGGCGCCCAATTCACGAACAAGGGCGGCGCCGGCGGCACGATCGGCCTTGCCGAGTTCGTCAACAACAACAAGGGCAACGACAACGCGGTCATGTCGATGGGCGCGATTCTCGTCGGCGGTATTCTCCTGAACAATTCGCCCGTCACGCTGGACGACGTGACGCCGCTCGTCCGACTGATCAACGACACGGGTGCCGTCGCCGTGCCGCCGGATTCGCCGATCAAAACCGTCGATGATTTCGTTGCCGAGCTGAAGAAGGATCCGGGCGCGTTCCCCATCGGCGGCGGGTCGGCGGGCGGCGTGGACCACATCGCCGCCGCGCTGATCGCCAAGGAAGCCGGCGCTGCCGTCGACAAGCTCAATTACATCCCCTATCCCAGCGGAGCCGAGGTGGTGGCGGCAATCGCCGGCGGGACCATCGACGGGGCCATTTCGGGGGTTTCCGAGTTCAAGCAGTTCGCCGATGCCGGACGACTCCGCATCATTGCCGTCACCGGCGAGGAACGCGTCCCGGGGATCGATGCTCCGACGCTCAAGGAAGCCGGCCTCAACGTGTCGATCGGCAACTGGCGCGGGATCATCGGAGCGCCGGAAATGTCGCAGGAAGGCCGCCAGATGTGGCTCGACAGGTTTGCCAAGATGCACGAGTCCGACGCCTGGAAAAAGGTTCTCGAGGCCCAGAGCTGGGAAGACGCCTACCTTGCCGGCGACGAATTCGAGGCGTTTCTCGACGAGGAGAAGACACGTCAGGAGCAGGTCCTCAAGGACGTCGGCTTGCTCAAATAGGTCCTGCAAGGCCTGGCGGCCGGCGACGCCGCCTCGTAGCCGGTCTTTTCTGCGGGCGGGGCATGGAGCGGCACCTGCCTGCAGCCGACAGGGACGAAGGGCACCGCCCTTCGGCCGATTTTGCGGCAGAACGACTTTTGCTGCCTGCCAGGGAGCGACGGGGATGCGGACGGACAGCTTGTATCTGCAGCGCATGGCCGGCACCGGCGGCCCGGCGCTGCGCGGCCGTCGGCTCACCGACGCGGCGAGCGTTCTCGTAAATGGCCGTCTCGCGGGCCGCACCGGACGTCTCCTGACCTCCCGCGCCTCCCTCCATCGCCGGCTGCTTCGGCCATGACGGACCGGCCATACTGGCTCGGTGCGGCGGTCGCGGCCATCGGCGTGGTCTGGCTCTACCAGGCGCTGTCTCTCCCACAGCAGGCGCAATATGCGCAGATTGGCCCCGGCTTCTTCGTCAGCCTGGTCGGGGCTGCCCTCATTGCCCTCGGCGCGCTCCTGACCTGGCAGATTCACAACGGGGAGACGTTCGAGGCGCAAAACAGCGAGGATGTCGACGCCGACGCACAGGCGTCGTGGCCCGCCCTCGGTTTCACGGTGGCCGCGACGGTCCTGCCGATGCTTGCCATCGACGTCCTTGGATTTCCCGCTACCGCGACGCTCATGTTCCTACTCGTCTCGCGCGCCTTCGGATCTCGCCGCTACCTGCTCAACGCGGTGATCGGCATCGCCTTCAGCGTGATCTGCTGGCTCGGCTTCTCGGCACTCGGAGTCCAGCTCGGCGGCCTGTTGCCGGCAATGGGACTCTGACATGGGCACACTCGACTCCCTGCTCAACGGTTTCAGCGTCGCCCTGCAGCCGATCAACCTGTTCTGGGCTCTCGTCGGCTCCGCGCTCGGCACGGCGATCGGTGTGCTGCCCGGAATTGGCCCGGCGCTGACCATAGCGCTGTTGTTGCCGGTCACCGCATATCTGGAGCCGACGGCGGCGTTCATCATGTTCGCGGGGATTCTCTACGGTGCCATGTATGGAGGGTCGACGACGTCGATTCTCCTGAACACGCCAGGCGAGAGCGGTTCGATGATGACTGCCCTCGAAGGCAACAAGATGGCCAAGAACGGGCGTGGCGCCGCGGCGCTCGCAACCGCCGCGATCGGATCCTACGTTGCCGGCACGCTCGCAACGATCGCGCTGACCTTTCTTGCCCCGGCGATCGCCGAACTCGCCTTCATCTTCGGCCCCGAGGATTATTTCGCGCTCATCGTGCTGTCGTTCACGTCCGTGTCGGTGGTCCTCGGCACCTCTCGGGTGCGCGGCTTCATCGCGCTATTCATTGGACTGGCCATGGGCGTGGTGGGAATCGACGGGCAGACGGGCCAGGCGCGCCTGTCCTTCGGCAGGCCGGACCTGCTCGACGGCATCGACATCACGCTCGTCCTGGTGTCACTGTTTGCGGTCGGCGAGACGTTCTACGTCGCCAGCAGGTTCAGCAAGGCGCCGCCGAACTTCAACCCGCTGTCGGGCGGCGCCTGGATGACCCGCGAGGACTGGAAGCGATCCTGGAAGCCCTGGTTGAGGGGGACGTTCATCGGATTTCCCATCGGGGCGCTGCCGGCCGGCGGCTCCGAAATCCCGACCTTCCTTTCCTATTCGCTGGAGCGCCGTCTTTCCCCAAAGCCGGAAGAGTTCGGGCATGGCGCCATCGAAGGGGTCGCTGGGCCGGAGGCGGCCAACAACGCTTCGGCAGCCGGCGTCCTCGTGCCGCTGCTGACACTGGGGCTGCCGACATCCGCGACGGCCGCCATCCTGCTGGCGGCGTTCCAGAACTACGGGCTGCAGCCGGGGCCGCTGCTCTTCATCAACAGCGGCGATCTGGTCTGGGGGCTGATCGCCTCCCTCTATATCGGCAATCTCATGCTGGTCGTCCTCAACCTGCCGCTGGTCGGACTGTGGGTGCGCCTGCTTCTGATCCCGAGGCCCTACCTCTATTCCGGCATATTGATATTCGCGCTGATCGGCATCTGGGGCGTTTCCAATTCCTGGGTCGATCTCCTGCTGATGCTGGTGATCGGGGTCATGGGCTACGTGATGCGGGTCTACGATTTCCCGATCGCGCCCGTGCTGATCGGACTGATCCTCGGGCCGATGGCGGAAACCGAGTTGCGGCGCGCACTGTCCATCAGCCAGGGTGATCCGCTGGCCCTCGTGTCATCTCCCATATCAGCCACGATGCTCGCTTTGTCGGCCGCGGTCTTCGTGCTGCCCATTCTCTTCAAGTGGATGCGTTCATCCGACAAGCCGGACGCCGCCGCGGCTCGGCAGCCCTAGGAGCCGAAAGGGACGGGGCCGCCCCGCGGCCACGGGGGACGCCCGAACATCCAAGGTTGCGTAGAATCCGTGGCGCCGCTACATGGGCCGTCGGACCATCTTTGCCCACCGGCGGCACCTCTGGCGCGACCTGGCCCGCCCGACCTTCGAACCGTTCGGATCCGTTGACCGGGGCACGTCGGGCTCATCGACCGCGATTCTGGCAGGAGCGATAAATGACAGGACCCTGGCTGATCGCCGGCCAACGGCCGCAAGAGCCCGCCGGGCAGCGCCTGAGAGAGCTGATCCGGCGCCCGGGCATTGTTCGCGTGCCGGGGGCGCATGACGGGCTTACCGCGCGGCTGGCGCGCCGCGCGGGATTCGAGTGCCTCTATCTTTCGGGTGCCGCGCTGTCGGCATCCATGGCATTGCCCGACCTGGGCGTCATCTCCCAGGACGAACTCGTCCATGCCTCGCGGATGATTTGCCGCGCGGCTGGCCTGCCGCTGATTGTCGACGGCGACACTGGATATGGCGAAGCGCTCAACGTCATGCGGCTGGTCGCCGAACTGGAGCAGTCCGGCGCCGCCGCAGTACAGCTGGAAGACCAGCAGCTGCCCAAGAAATGCGGCCACCTCAACGACAAGCGCCTGGTGCCCGCCGAGGAGATGGCCCGCAAGATCGATGCGGCGCGCCGCGCCCGCAGTGATCTCGTCATCGTCGCGCGCACCGATGCCGCCGCCGTTGGCCTCGAGGAGGCGATCCGCCGCGCCCGGCTCTATGTCGAAGCCGGCGCCGACGTGATCTTCCCGGAGGCGCTTTCGTCGGATGACGACTTCCGCGCGGTCGCCGACGCCGTTGCGGCGCCAATCCTTGCCAACATGACGGAGTTCGGACGCACGCCCTATCGCAGCGCCGCCGATTTCGAAAGGCTGGGCTGCAAGCTGGTCATCTGGCCGGTTTCGTCACTGCGGGTGGCGGCCAAGGCGGCCGGGGAACTCTATTCGCACCTGGCCGAAACGGGGGAGACGCGCAGCCTGCTCGAACGGATGCAGACGCGGGCCGAGCTCTACGAGGCGATCGGATATCATGATTACGAGGCGCTGGATGCCACCATCGCCCGCTCTGCCGTCCCGGAGACCCCGCAATGATCGACCATCTCGTCCGCGTCCATCCTTCCAGCGAGCAGCTGCCGCGCGCAAACCAGTTTGCCTGGGCACTCGCCGAGCTTGCAGCCGCCGAACGTCCCGTCGACCCGGACGCCGCGCAAATGGTGGCCTGCCGGGTTGTCGACAATGCCGCTGTGGCGCTGGTATCGTTGGAGCGGGGACCGGTCGCGAATGCGCGAGACCAGGCGCTCTGCTTTCTGCGGCCGGGGGGCGCGACACTGTTCGGCCTGCCCGCATCGATCACCGTCTCTCCCGAATGGGCGGGGTGGGCGAATGCCACCGCTGTGCGGGAACTCGACTTCCATGACACGTTTCTCGCCGCCGACTACGCGCATCCCGGCGACAACGTCCCGGGACTCATAGCCGTGGCCCAGCACTGCGGGCGCGGCGGCGCCGACCTGCTCGCGGCGATCATTGTGGCCTATGAGGTGCAGGTCTCGCTGGTGAAGGCGATCTCGCTCCACAAGCACAAGAAGGACCACGTCGCCCATCTGGCGCCCGCGACGGTGGCCGGGATCGGCCGCTTACTCCGACTGCCGGTCGAAATCATCTTCCAGGCGATCAACCATGCCGTCCATCTGGCTTTCTCGACCCGCCAATCCCGCAAGGGCGAGATCAGCTCCTGGAAGGCCAACGTGCCCGGCTTCTCAGCCAAGCTGGCGATCGAGGCAGTCGATCGTGCGATGCGGGGCGAGACTGCGCCGAGCCCGATCTACGAGGGCGAGGACTCGGTCATCGCCTGGATGCTCGACGGCGCGGAGACGGAATATCGCGTCACGCTGCCCGAGCCGCACGAACCCGCCCGCGCCATCCTGGAAACCTACACCAAGGCGCACTCGGCGGAATACCAGGCGCAGGCCCTCATCGACCTCGCAATCGAAGCCGGTGGAGAGATTGCCACCGATCGAATCACAGAGATCGTCCTGCGGACGAGCCACCACACCCATTACGTGATCGGCTCCGGCGCCAACGACCCGCAGAAATACGATCCGGACGCCACCCGCGAGACCCTAGACCATTCGATTCCCTATATCCTCGCGGTAGCGCTGGAAGACCGGTCCTGGCACCATGTCGACAGCTATCTGCCCGAGCGCGCCCACCGCTCCTCGACGGTCGAACTCTGGCGCAAGATCCGCACAGTCGAGGATCCCGAATGGACGAAACGCTATCATGAGCCCGATCCGGCCAGACGGGCATTCGGCGGAACCCTCGAGGTGAGACTGAGCGACGGTACCGTAAAAATCTTCGAAAAGGACGTCGCCGACGCCCATCCCAACGGGGCGAAGCCCTGGACGTGGCCCGATTACGTCGGGAAGTTCGAGACGCTGACCGGCGCCTTGATCGATGGGGCGGAGCGCGAGCGCTTCATCGGCCTGGCAAGTCTCATCGGCGAACTGCGTCCCGATGCAGTGCGCACGCTCAATCCGGCATTGCCCCATGGAAGACTGCCGCAGACGCCGAGCGGCCGCGGCCTGTTCGACTGGACGGCACGATAGATCTTCGCTGCTGTACTCGCCGAGCAACCGAAGCAGCCGGTTGCATTGCCCGCATCCTCGGGAGACCCGGTCTGGGGATCGATACTGTTTACCATGTTTCCGGAATGGTTGGTGGCGCTGCCGCGTTCCCTCTTAACAATTCTTAACAGGGCGTTAATTCTTCGCCAGGAGGCGGCACATCCTCGGACGAAAGGACCGGCGCCATGCCCTGGCACCACAAGACAGCTTGCAGTGTTGCGACGACCGTCGCTCTTGTGACGGCAACGGCGATGGCCGATGCCGGCAGCCGCGACCGGCTCTATGCCGACAGCTTCGGCAATCTGATCGTCGACAGCGGCGCCGGCTACAAGCGCATCGTCGTCGGCAAGGGACATCTGGCTCAGCAGTTGTCCCGCTACGGACAGGGGGGTGACGAAGACGTCGTCATTCTGGACGAATCCGACGACGACAGAATCCTGACCTGGTGCTACCGGCCGCCGGTCTTCGTGAAGGGGCGCAGCTACATGTACGGCCTGGCCGACGGCGAAATGCCCGACCTTTGGGGCGGCTGCCGCTGAAGCGGCATGCACCGGCTGCGGCTCCCGCGGGGGAGCCATCCATGCTCCCCGGGCCGAGCCCTGATTTGGTCACCATTGTCGGGCCAATGAAACGGCTCGGGTCCGGAGACTGACGATGAGCCACGCCTTGCATGCACGCCGGCTGAAGGACCACATCGCCGGGCTCGAAACCATGACCCGTTTCGTGCTGGCGACGCTCGCGCTGGCCAGCGGCGTCTACACATATCTGGGCGTCCGCAGCCTGCTCGACGGCTCGGCGACGATCGTCTTTTTCGCCGCCGTCATCTATTCCGTCTCGGTCTCGGTGGCCATGTACGGCTTCTGGACCTATCTCATCCGGTTCCTGCCGGAAATGCGCGACGGCGGCTCGCGGCTTGCCCTGCTCGGCATAATGGCGCTCGGATCAGCGATGATCGTCGCCATGTCGTCATGGCTGAACGCTGCGGCGCTCGCCGGCTCGGCGGCCGTGGAGCAGCATCTCGCCGTGACGATCGAGGACTACACTGCCGACCTCGACCAGGCGCACGGCAACGCGCTCGGCGCGCTGTCACTACTTCCCGACATCCAGCGTGCATCGGAACGCTTCGCCAGGCTGGCGGCCGAGGAACAGGCGACCGGCGCGCTCACCGGCACGTCCGGTTCCGGCAGCGTCGTGCAGCTTCTCACCCAGATGTCGGCGCAGATGAAGGAGCTCGAAACGACCATCGAGGCCTCCCGCGAGACGATCCAGAACGGCTTCAGGGAAGGACAGGTGCATCTCGCCACGATGCGCGGGCTGGTTTCCGCGCCTGGAGCCATCGCCCAGCGTTCCGACCAGTTCGCGGCGGAGGCCGTGAAGCTCACCGGGGTCATCGCATCGCTCGAGCAGACTTCGATTGCGCCTTCGGTGATGCGCGCCGCTGCCGATCTCTCGGTCGGCTTCATCGCCCCGGTCGCAGACGGCAGTTCGGTGGATCTCGCGGGCCGTCAGGATCAGGTCATGGCAACGATCCGTGTCTCGGTCGAGGCGCAGTCCAGGGCGCTTTCCGACGCCGCTGCCGAAATCCTCGCGCAGCCGGATGTCCCGGAGCGGCGCTTCGTCCCGCTGACCTCGGCCGAAGCCGTCCTGCGCTATGCGTCGGACTTCATCCCAAGCTGGGCGGGCGCCATCTCCATCGATCTCCTGCCGGCCGTCCTGGTCGGCATAATGGCGGTCGTGCACGCCTCCATGCGGCGAGGCGAGGAAGGGCTCCAGGAAGCCGAACGGATGACCGCCGCCGATCTTCTGCGGTCTCTCGACCTCAGCGAGGCGCTGGCAGCCCGCCGCACGGCCCTGAAAACGGCCTCGGGCGAGGTCGGGGAAGCGGCTGCCAGCGAGCGACCCGGCGAACCGCTCGCCGAAACACGGCCGGCTGCCGAGAACGTAACCCCGCTCTCACTCGGCGAACGGAAGCGGATCGACACATGAAGGACAGGTCCGAAATCACGCCCCCGGCAGCGCCCGATTCCCCCGGGCGGTCCGCTGCGGTCATCCGCTACCTGTCGCGTTTCGACGACGGCGAGGTGGTGCGCTGGGCCTTCCGCGGCCTGCTGTTCGGCGCGATCGGCGTGCTGGCCCTCGATCTCGGGGAATTGTCGCGGGAGAACGGTTGGTTGCCGCCCACCGCGGCCGTGCCTGCACCCCAGTCGGATCCGGTCCTGCCGGCGGTAAACACCGGTCTGCCGCTGCCGTCCCCGGATGCAGGACGCTTCGTGACCGCCGACGAGGCGACGCTTGGTCAGCCGATGAAGTTCGAGCTTGGCGCAGGCGGCGTCCTGTCGGCCGAAGGCAGCATCGAGCCGGGCACCGCAACGCGTTTTACGATCGAGATCGAGGCGCGTGGTGAATATGTGAAGACGATTTCGCTGAATTCGCCGGGCGGTGCGCTGGACGATGCCATGGCCATGGCGAAACTGATCCGCGAACGCGGCCTGCGCACCGAAGTTGCCGACGGGGCACTGTGCGCCTCGTCGTGTCCGCTGCTGCTCGCCGGCGGCCAGGTTCGCGGCGCCGGACGTCGGGCGGCTGTGGGGGTGCACCAGTTCTATGCCGCCGCACCCGTGGTCTCCGGGCCGGAGCAGGCAATGTCGGATGCACAGGCGACCACCGCGCGCATCTCGCGGCATCTTGCCGAGATGGGCGTCGATCCCGCGCTGTGGCTGCATGCGCTGGATACGCCGCCGCAGGCGCTCTATTACTTCACGCCAGCCGAACTTGCGAAGTACGGCCTGGTGACCGAACCGGCGACCGCGACGCCCCGCAGCGAACCATAGAGCGGCAAGCGCTGGGAAGACGTGCTTTGCCGCTGTTGATTCCTTGCTTTCGCAACGGGACCGATCCGGTCAGCGATTCCAGGTCCGGACCGGTGTCTTATGGCCGCACCGCCGCTCCGCCGGCCCTCCCCGCCTCGGGACGCAGCGCTATCCTTACGCAATCGCGGCCGCTGTTCTTGGCGGTGTAAAGGGCCTTGTCGGCCCGGGCGAGCAGTTCATCGATGCTTTCGCCGGCCGCGAGTTGCGCCACGCCGAAGCTGGCCGTCAGGCGTCTGTGCTCCGAAATGCCATCCACGGTCAACGACGAGCAGGCGGTTCGGGCATCCTCTGCGAACAGGCGCGCCGCGACGAGGTTGGTGTCCGGCAGGAGCACGGCGAATTCCTCGCCGCCGATCCTCGCAGCAATGTGGTGTTCGGATATGGCAGACCTCATGAAGCCTGCGAAGGTGGTGATGACCCGGTCCCCCGCCGCGTGGCCGAACGTGTCGTTTATCGATTTGAAATGATCCAGATCGGCGATGACCAGGGAAACCGGAACGCCAGTGGCCGCCGCCTCGCGCAGCACGGTTTGGGCGCGCGATTCGAAGCCCGCCCGGTTGAGCA
>JAJFMR010000126.1 GCA_020696915.1 Rhizobiaceae bacterium
GGTTCGAGCCGGACATGACGGCCACCGAGGACCTTGCGTTCGGGGCGAGGCCGAGGCTTCCAGTTCTCGAGGTCATGCGACATGGCGCTCCATTCCGGTTTGACAACGGGCCCCGGACGCTCGCATGAAACATGGGCATGCGCATAGCAACCAGATAGGCCTCGGAAATGCTCCAAACAGTAGCGGCGTTCGATCGCCTGGGCGAAGAGAATGCATTTGCCGTGCTGGCACGCGCGACCGCGCTTGCGCAACAGGGCAAGGACATCATCAATCTCGGCATAGGGCAGCCCGATTTCAGGACGCCGCCGCATATCGTGGAGGCAGCCGTCAAGGCGCTGCGCGACGGCCATCACGGCTACACGCCCGCCAACGGTATCCTCCCGCTTCGCGAGGCGGTGGCGCGACGGACGCTCTCGACCACCGGCGTGGAAGTGTCGCCGGAACGGATCATGATATTGCCGGGCGGCAAGCCCACCATGTATGCGGCGATCATCATGTTCGGAGAGCCGGGCGTCGACATCCTCTACCCCGACCCCGGATTCCCGATCTACCGCTCCATGATCGAATATACCGGGGCCGCCCCGGTGCCGGTGCCGATGCGGGAAGCGAACGGTTTTGCCTTCTCGGCCGAGGAGACACTATCGCTGATCACGCCGCGGACCCGCCTTCTCATCCTGAATTCCCCGGCCAACCCGACCGGCGGCGTCACCGGGCGGAGCGAAATCGAAAAACTGGTGAAGGGTCTCGAGCGGCACCCGGAGGTCGCCATCCTGTCCGACGAGATCTACGACGTCATGACCTATGACGGGGAAAGGCACGCATCGCTGCTCGGCTTCCCCGAAATCGCCGAGCGGCTGATCGTCCTCAACGGCTGGTCGAAGACATGGGCGATGACCGGCTGGCGCATGGGCGGCTGGCGCATGGGATGG
This sequence comes from Rhizobiaceae bacterium, assembly GCA_020696915.1. Taxonomy (GTDB): domain Bacteria; phylum Pseudomonadota; class Alphaproteobacteria; order Rhizobiales; family Rhizobiaceae; genus JAJFMR01. Next base: position 930 of record JAJFMR010000126.1, read on the forward strand.
TCGATCTGGCCGAATTCCGCGGCCGGCGCCCACCTCTATGACAAGGTGCGCAAGCTCGCGGTGAACTGCTGGTCCTGTGTCAACGCGCCAACGCAATATGCCGGCATCGCGGCAATCGACGGGCCGCAGGACGCGGTGGCGGAGATGATGCGCGCCTTCGACCGCCGTCGGTCGGCCGTGGTCGAGGGTCTCAACGCTCTCCCCGGCGTAAGCTGCGTCACGCCGAAGGGCGCGTTCTATGCGTTCCCAAACGTGGAGGCGACGGGCTGGAAGGCAAAACCCCTCGCCGCCGCGCTGCTCGACGACGCCGGCGTGGCGCTGATCGGCGGCCCGGACTTCGGTATCCTGGGCGAGGGCTACGTCCGCGTCTCCTATGCCAATTCGGAAGCGAACATCGAAAAGGCACTGCGGCGGATGCGCGAGTTTCTCGGCCGCCATAGCTGACCTGGAGCGGGCGGCGGCCTGCGAGCGCCGTGCGGAGCGTGCGCCGGATACTGATGGGGAAAATTCCAGGCTTGCCGTCAAAAAGGGCGGCCATTGGCGACCGCCCTGATCTGAACCGGCCCTGGGAGGAGGAAAGCCGATCCGACTGACCTCGAGAATGCACCCCGACGGTTAACCGAAGGTTAACGAAAGCCCGCAAATTCAAAACATTCACGGGCCTCCCGACTGATCCAGCGACGCCTGCGCCATGCCGGCGGGCCGGGGTGGGTATGTTGGCAAGGCGGGCTTATGCCCAAAAAAACTGCCGATTGCGGGTCTTCATCTTCCTTGCAGCGGTTCATACGGAAAGCTAGCATCAGCTTGCCGAGCGACCGCTTGGAGGAGCATCAGCTTCAACCTGGAGGAGGAGTGGACATGAAGAGATCAGCCTTGGCCTGTCTTTTATTCACCACGGCCATTGTACCCGCAGCAGCCGACAATCTCGAGACCCTTGGCGCCATGCAGCGAACCCAAGGCGCCAAGTTCACCAGCATCGCTCAGGACGACGACAGCGCCAAGGCGCTTGCAGAAATCACCCCGCATATAAAGGTGCCGTCGGGGTTCGAGGCGAGCCTCTACGCCGTGGTTCCCGATGCCCGCTCCCTTGCAGTCGCACCCCAAGGGACAGTGGTGTTTGCAGGAACGCGCAAGGACAAGGTCTGGTCGATCGTCGACCGCGACCGGGACCGGGTGGCCGACGAGGTCATGGACTTCGCGCCTTCGATCACCTTCGACGTCCCGAACGGCCCGTGCTTCTCGCCCGACGGCTTCCTCTACATAGCCGAGCGCAATCGCGTTCTGGTGTTTCCTGCCGCAGAGTTCTTCTTCGAAGGCCCCGATGTGGCGGCCGGCATCGTCGTCAAGCAGGGCGAATTGATCCCGCCGGAGGAGGAAAGCTTCAACCATACCGCCCGCGTGTGCCGGATCGGGCCCGACAAGAAGCTCTACATCTCGCTTGGCCAACCTCACAACGTGCAACCCCAGGACAAGCTGGAACTCTATGACAGCCTCGGCATCGGCGGGATCATCCGCATGAACACCGACGGCAGCGGACGCGAGGTCTTTACGCGCGGCGTCCGGAACTCGGTGGGGCATGACTTCAATCCGGCCAATGGGGACCTCTGGTTCACCGACAACCAGGTCGACGGCATGGGTGACGACATCCCCTTCGGTGAACTCAACCGGCAGACCGCGGCGGGCCAGCATTTCGGCTTTCCGTGGTACGGCGGCGGCAAGGTTCGCACCAACGAGTACAAGGACAGCGAACCGCCTGCCGATGTGGTCTTCCCGCAGGTCGAAATGGATGCTCACGCAGCCGACCTCGGCATGCGGTTTTACACCGACACGTCCTTCCCGGAGAAGTATCGCGGAGGCATTTTCTCGGCCCAGCACGGTTCGTGGAATCGCACGACCCCGGTTGGGGCCAGGGTGATGTTCACGGCGGTCGACGCCGAAGGCAATGCAGGAGGCACCGAGGTATTCGCGGAAGGGTGGCTTGATGCGGAAACCGGCGAATATCGCGGCCGGCCCATGGACATTGCGTTCCTGCCGGACGGCTCCATGCTGGTGTCCGATGATTTCGCCGGTGCCATCTGGCGCATCGCCTATGTCGGCGGCTAAGGCATCGAACCGAGACGAGGCGTCGCTTTCCGACTCTGTTCCGGCCAGAAAGCCGGAAACGACAGCGGCAGGGCGTGTCGTTCAGCGCATGCCGTTTTAGTCGTCGACAGAAACAGGGACGCCGTCTCTCGACGGCGTCCCATATTTTGACAATCGAGAGCACACGGATGACAGTTGCCTTCACCCGAACCATTGCCATGGTCTGCGTTTCGGCCTTCGCATGCGAGGCGCTGGCCGCAGGAGACGCAGCGATCGGACGTGACCTCGCCAAGACTTGCGTCGTCTGTCACGGCCGGGACGGCATCGGCAACAATCCGATGATTCCCAACATATCCGGACAGAGCGAGCAATATCTGGTGAAGCAACTGCAGGACTTCAGGGCCGGCCGGCGCGAAGACGAACAGATGTCGATCATTGCCCGCGAACTGACCGACGCCGAAATAGCCAACCTCGCCGCCTGGTACGCGTCGATCGAGTTCACGGTGAAGGAGCCAGGCAACTAGCGGGCTGGAGACCTGAACAGGGGCTTGGACCAGGCTACCCGACACGCCTTCCAACCGCGGCGAGACCGCACGCTCGCACATGCGCACCCCGTCTCGCGGAAACTCGACTCTTCCGCGACGGCATCGAACCGAAACATCAGGCAGGCAGAGTGCTGGAGTTCGGCGGTGGCGAGGTTTATTCTTGCCGCCCGCAAGGACAGCCCGCGGCTGTCAGGTCATTTGCCGGTCGTCGACCGGCGGCAGCGGCGTGCCTCCTTTCCAACCCTGAAACAGGAGAGAAACGTGCTCCAGATGAAGAAGAATTCGCGGCGCCCGCTCGGTCTGGTCCTGCTGGCCGGCGCCGCGACGGTGGCGCTGTCGGCAACGGCCGTTCTGGCCGACGAGACGTGCATCTCGCCCTACATGCCGAAGATCACCGGCCATGAGGACTTTGTGTACGTCTGGACGCTCGGGGTGGAGGGTCTCGGCGACGGTTGGGACAAGCTGGTCACCGTCGATGCACGCACTGGCAAGGTGATCGATTCAGATTCGGTCGGCAGCCGCAACGAGGCACATCATGGCGGCTTCACCGACGACAGGCGGCAGTTCTGGGCGGCGGGCCTCGATACCAGTCAGATGTTCGTCTTCGACGTCGCGACCGACCCGGCCAACCCAAAGCTGGTCAAGACGATTGACGATTTCGTCGAGAAGTCCGGCGGCGCGGTTGGCCCCCACGGCGCCTACGCGCTGCCCGGACGCATGATGATTCCGGCGCTTTCGAACAAGGACGGAACCGGCCGCACTGCACTCGTCGAATACTCGAACGAGGGCGACTTCATCGCCACCCACTGGTTGCCGACCGCCGAAGAAGCCAAGGACGTACCGGGGGGCGAATTTGCGGACGGCTACGGCTATGATGCCCGCGTGCTGCCGCGCAAGAACGTCATGCTGACCTCCTCATTCACCGGGCGCGAGAACTACATGCGGCCGTTCGGCGAGGTGGCGGGCGACGCGGAAGCAATGAAGAAGTTCGGCAATTCCATGATCATCTGGGACTTTCATGCCCGCACACCGAAGAAGGTGTTCAATGTGCCTGGCGTGCCGCTGGAGGTCCGCTGGGCCTGGGGCGAGACTGCCGCGCATGCCTTCACCTCGACGGCGCTGACCTCGAAGATCTGGCTGGTCTATGAGGACGACAAGGGCGAGTGGCAGGCCGAGGAAGTCGCCGACATCGGCGATCCCTCGAAACTGCCGATACCGGTCGACATCAGCCTGAGCGCCGACGACAAGACCCTGTTTGCCAACACTTTCATGGACGGGATGACCCGTGTTTTCGACGTCTCGGACCCTCATCATCCGAAACAGGTCTACGAGAAGAAGATCGGCGAACAGGTCAACATGGTCTCGCAGAGCTGGGACGGCGAGCGCCTCTACTACACGAGTTCGCTGCTCGCGAACTGGGACAAGACGGGCGACGCCAACGAGCAGTTCCTCAAGGCCTACAGTTGGAACGGCAAGGAGCTGGCGAGCCGCTTCGAGGTCGACTTCACCAAGGAAGAACTCGGGCGCCCGCACATGATGTCGTTCGGCGCGGCAAGTCTCTACGCCAACTGAGGCGGGCTTCGCCTCCTTGAGATCGGGGGAACATTCAATGTCTCGCAACGTCCGGCTAGCCTGCGCCCTGCTTGCGGCCTTGTACTTTACCGGCGGCGCTTCGGCCCACGACGGCGCTCATGCCGCCAAGTCCGCGGCGCCGACCGGCCCGTCGTCGGCGTTTGCCTTTCCACTGCCGGAGCCCGGCTCCTACCGTCTGCCGCCGATCCGCGCGGCGGCAGGCGGCGATGTGCTGACGGAGGAAGGCAAGTCAGCCGACCTGGCCGAGCTGTTGAATGGCCGCATTACCGTGTTCTCCTTCATCTATACGAGGTGCGCGGACATCTGTCCGATCGCCACAATGCAGCTTGCCGAGTTGCGTGAGCTCGCCCGGCGGATACCCGGGGTCAGCGAAAGGATGCAGCTTGCGTCGATGAGCTTCGACCCCGACCATGACACGGCGCCGGTCATGGCCGAATATGCCGACAACTGGCGAGATGCCGGAGAGGAAAGCCCGCAATGGCTATTCCTCACCGCGCCCGACCAGGCCGCACTACGCCCGGTGCTGGATGCTTACGGCCAGGCAATCGCTCCCGACCCTGAGGCGGCCGGCCGCCTCAACCACATACTGAGAGTGTTCCTGATCGATGAGGCAGGCGTGGTGCGCAACATCTACAGCATGGACTTTCTCGATCCTCAACTCGTCCTGGGCGACATCCGGACGTTGATTGGAGACAGAGTTCGGACCGATTGAGACTCGCCTGCGGTCACCCGCCGATGTGCCGTGCTTTCCCTCTTGCCGTCGCCAGCTCGACCTGCCGTTGGCGCTCCGCATAGCGCCGTCGATCGCTTTCGGAGCGGACGCCCATGCAGTGCCTGCATGACACGCCCTCCTGGAACTCCGGAGACTGGCGGTCGGCGGGGATGAGCGGGTGCCGACACGCCCTGCAGAGTTCGGCTTCGCCGACGCGCAGGCCATGCGCCACGGAAACACGCTCGTCGAAGACGAAGCACTCGCCTTCCCATAGGCTCTCCTGCTCGGGCACGTCCTCGAGATATTTCAGGATGCCGCCCTTGAGATGAAAAACATCCTCGAAGCCGGCCGAGCGCATGTAGGCGGTCGCCTTCTCGCATCTGATGCCGCCCGTGCAGAACATGGCGATCTTTCTGCCCGCGAGCGCGCTGCGATGACGCTCGACGAAGGCGGGAAACTCCCGGAAGCTCGATGTCTGCGGGTCGATCGCACGGCGAAAGGTGCCGAGCGACACCTCGAAGCCATTGCGCGTATCGAGGACCACGGTCCCGGGATTGGAGATGAGCGCGTTCCAGTCGCCGGCCTCGACATAGGTTCCCGCATCCCTGGCCGGGTCGAGGCCGGCAATGCCAAGCGTCACGATTTCCCGCTTGAGGCGAACTTTCATCCGATGGAACGGCATCTCGGCAGATGCGCTGTACTTGACGTCCAGCGCGCCGATCTCCGGCATTGCCGCAAGGAAAGCCACGAATCCTGCAACTGCCTCGTCCGATCCGGCAACCGTGCCGTTCAGCCCTTCGGACGCCAGCAGCAGCGTGCCCTTGAGGCCGGCGCGCCTGCAATGGTCGGCGATCGGCGCCCGCAGCGTCTGGAAGCGTTCGAGCCGGCAGAACCGGTAAAGCGCGGCGATCCGGTATTCCGGTGACGGATGGGTCATTTGCCGTTCCGCCTACAGGCTTCGCACTGCGTCTTCAAGACTTCGAGGCCCGCCAGTCCGAACATCGTGTCGAGAGAGGCAGGCCGGGTGACGAAACTAATTGCCTTTCTCTCACTTGCCCGCAAGTCTGGATAGCCCACGCTGGACGGACGATGGCCCTTATCCGATATCCGTCCAAGGGTTGACGACCCTCACCCCGGCCGCCTCGAAGGGCGCCGTGTCGCGCGTCGCGACCGGAAAACCATGGCAAGCGGCAATGGCAGCAATATATCCGTCGGCTTTGCCGATCGACTTGCCCCGCGCCTGCGCTTTCGCCATCAGGATTGCAAAGGCCTCGGACGCCTTCAGGTCGAACGGCAGGACGCGCCCCGCGAACACCGGCAACACGTCCTCCTCGAGGCGGCCGTGCAGCCTGTCCCTGCGTTTGCCGGCCGGCAGCACCGCAACACCAAATCGCAGCTCCGCGACGGTGATGGCCGAAAGGTAGAGCGTTTCGACCGCCTGCGCGTCGATCCATGCAACAGCACGGTCATCGGGGACCTGCCGGAGCGGCTCCGAAATGACGTTCGTGTCGACAAGGATCATCAGTCGAACCGGACCGGCTCCACCGGTGCCCTGTCGCGCTCGAGCGCAGCTTCAAATGCCGCCCGTTCCTTGCCGGTCAGACTCACTTCGCGGCCAATCTCAGCCAGAAGAGAGCCAAGCTTTATCCGCGATTCCGGTCTCGCCGCTTTTTCCAGGATATCCCGAATTTCTGCCTCGGTACTCCGGCCATGCTGCGCGGCGCGGATCTTCAGCGCGCGATGGGTTTCAATCGACAGGTTTCGTACAGTAATCGCCGGCATTTGATATCGTCCAATCAGATTGTACTCACTGCTATCACTATATTCATTGTGATGTCAAACTTGGCCGAAGCGCACAGGGGGGTGCAGCGGCTTGGCGGCGGCGAGCCACGCTCGTTACATGGACTTGCCTGCGCCCGTCTGTTAGATCGCCTGCAAATGAATGGCGAGGCCACCCGAGGGAACGAGAATGTCGGGCAAGACCGCACGAATGATCGCCATGCTCGACGGGCAATCCGTGATTCCGGTCATCAGGATCGACAATGCGTCGGACGCGCCGCCCCTGGCGCGCGCGCTTGCGGCCGGCGGCCTGCGGGCAATCGAAATAACCCTGCGCACGCCACAGGCGCTGGAGTCCATCCGCCGGGCAGCTGGCGAGACGGAGGAGGCCCTCATCGGCGCCGGCACGATTCTGAACGCCCGCCAGTTCGATGACGCAGTGGCGGCCGGCGCCCGGTTCATCGTCAGCCCGGGTCTGACTCCGGAGCTCGTTGCCGCAGCGCAAGGCAGCGAGGTGCCGCTGCTGCCCGGGGCCATCACCCCCGGCGAAGTCATGGCCGCACTCGAGGCCGGGCTGGATTTCCTGAAATTCTTCCCGGCCGAGCAAGCCGGCGGCGCCGCCTTCCTGAAGGCGCTGTCAGGACCAATTCCCGACGTCAGGTTCTGTCCGACCGGCGGAGTAACCGCAAACAATGCAGCCTCCTATCTCGACCTCGCGAACGTCGTTTGCGTGGGAGGATCGTGGGTGGCGCCCGACGAGATGGTTCGGGCCGGCGACTGGAGCGGGATCGAGGGGCTGGCCAGGGAAGCGAGCGCGTTGCGGGCCGGGCGGTAGCCCCGGCCGCTCGATCAATCAGGCTTAGGTCCGGCTTCAGTTGGTCTCGAAACGCGCGATCGGCATGAAGCTCACGGCCTTGCCCGAGAATCGGCCGGCATCGGCGACTGCGGCCGCCTGCTGGAAC
>JAJFMR010000127.1 GCA_020696915.1 Rhizobiaceae bacterium
GTCCGGCTTCAGTTGGTCTCGAAACGCGCGATCGGCATGAAGCTCACGGCCTTGCCCGAGAATCGGCCGGCATCGGCGACTGCGGCCGCCTGCTGGAACCCCGTTGCGTAGACCTTGCTTGGCGCCTTGCGCACCAGCTCCCGGGCGATGGGCGGCGCAGCGGCGGGCCTGGCATCGGCGGCATCCACGAAACCGTCGTCGGAGAGCGCCCAGCGCACGGCCTCGGGCTGTGCTGCGAGCACCAGCGGCTTCGGATCCGGCCTGGTGTCCTTCGGGCGCGCTCGGGCCGACTTGGCGGTCGTCCGTGCGCCGACGCCGATGGCCAGCCTGTCCCGCGTTGCCGGCTGGACCGCGGTGGCCCTGGTCGCGCCGGTGGACAGCACGGCCAGTCGCGCCTTGCCCTCCATTACTTCCGCCTCCAGAGCCGTCGCTGCCACAGGCAGGCCGGCTACTGAATACGGTTCGTTTTCCGTTTCGCCCGCGATGGTCGGACGACTTTCCGGCAACGGCGCTCCGATGGTGATCGACCTTGCGGCGTTGACGGGTGCTTCCGCCATGGCAAGCAGGACGGGCTTGGCGACGTCGCTGCCCTCCACGTCCTCGGCGACTTCAGCCGCAGCCCGCGGCGAATCCGGCCGCCAGCTCGGCAATGGAATGTTGGCGGCCAGCGCGAGGCCTTCGGGGTCCTCGGCAAGTGCGGCGGCAGCGCCGAAGGGCACGTCGGCAGGAGCGGCGACGGGAATGCCGGCAACGGTTTCGACTTCGCCGACTTCGGCCTTCGGCCGCGGCGCGAAGAGGGGGAGCGGCACGCTACGGGCCGGCAGGGCAGCGATGATCGCCTCCGGCGTTTCGCCGCGCGGTTCTTCGGTCGGAACCGGCACCGCGACTTCCGGCTGGGCGACGGCTGCTGGCTGGGCGACGACTTCGGGTTGGGCGACCTTGACCTTGGCGGCAGCGTCCTTCGAAGCCCTCGCCGCAACGGCGACCTCGCCGCGATCCTCTTCCTCGTCGGCGCCGCCGCCGAACAACGCCGAGAGCAGGCCGCGTCCACTGCGTCCGCTGCCGGCCAGCGCAAGCGCGGTGGCGCCGCTCTTCTTGCGGGACTGGTAGGAGGCGAGCGCGGTCTGATAGCCGGGCAAGGGCTTGCCGTCGCTCGGCACGTGCAGAGTCTTGCCGCTCGGGAACACGCTCACCAGTTCCTTGCGGCTCATGCGCGGCCAGTGGCGGACATTGCCGACATCGAGATGCACGAAGGGCGAGCCCGACCTTGGATAATAGCCGACGCCGCCCACCTGCATCCTGAGCCCGGAGTCCCGAAGCTTCCTCAGCGGCACGCCGGGGATATAGAAGTCCAGCGCCTTGCCGAGCATGTGCTGGCTCTTCTCGGCGACACCCTTCGAGCGGCTGCGCAGCATCGAATTGGTGGCCGGCGAGCGATAGGCCGAGACGACATGGATGTAGTCCCGCGCGCCCGATGCCCGGTAGGTTTCCCAGACGAGGTCAAGCAGGCGGGGATCCATCCTGGCGGGCTCGTTGCGCCGCCAGTCGCGCAGAAACCTGTTGATCTTCTTCAGGCCGGCCTGGTCGTAGCGACCATTACGCTTGAAGGTGATCTCGGCCCTTTCCTTGGTGTGTATGAAGTAGAGTTTCAATGTCCGTGTCTCGGCGCGGGCGGCGACCGCCGCGGAGAGGCTGAAACCGAGTGCCAGCATGATGCAGGCCAGCCATTTCGCCCAAGCGGTATTTTCTACGCACCGCCGGTTCGTGGGTCGGTCGAAACTGATCAAATCAAGGCCCTGCAGGCTGCCGTGTGTCCCCGAAGACGACAATCGGACGTGAAAGAAACAGACGCCCGAGTATCAATCCTAATGGTTAATCACAGCTTATTGAAGCCGAAATGCGGTGACACCATGGCGGGAAGACGGCCGAAATCCACAGTTCTCCTTCATGGTAAATGCCGGTTTAGCGCCAGTTCAGCGCGCTTCCCATACGGCCATTGCGCCGGTGGGCGGCTTCGGATCCGTCAGGCTGGATCCTGGCCGAACCGCTCCTTGCCGGGGTCGATGCCGTGCTCCCTGAGCTTCCGGTAGAGCGTCGAACGGCCGATTCCCAGCCGCCGCGCCACCTCGCTCATCTGGCCATGATAGTGGTCGATCGCCAGCCTGATCATGTCCCGTTCGATCTCCGCGATGGCCCGGACATTGCCGCGGTCATCGAGCGCCTTGAGTATCCCGAACGGGCTCCCGCCCTGCCCCGCGGAACCGCCTGTGGCACCATTCCCGGGCGCCTCGGCCGCAGTCTCCCCGGTGCCGCCGGCGCCTGCCGTGCGGCGGTCGAGTTCGACCGCGCCCCCGACCTGCGCGCGTATCTGCGGGAACTCGTGCTCCGTCAGCACGTCGCCGTCGCAAAGCACCGAGGCGCGAAACACCGCGTTCTCGAGCTGCCTGATGTTGCCCGGCCAGTCGTAGGCCTGAAGCATGGAAAGGGTGTTTTCCGATATTGAATTGATGCGCGGCGTCCCGCCCCGGCCCGACCCGGTGCGGGCCATGAAATGGCGGACCAGCCCGGGAATGTCGCTTCGCCGGTCGCGCAACGGCGGCACGAAGATCGGATAGACGTTCAGGCGGTAATAGAGGTCCTCGCGGAACTTCCCGTCCTTGACCTGCTGGAGCAGGTCGCGGTGCGTCGCCGAGATCAGCCGGATGTCGACCCGCACGGTTCCGCGCCCGCCGACCGGATCGATCTCTCCCTCCTGCACGGCCCGCAACAGCTTCACCTGCACCTCGGGCGGCAGGTCGCCGATCTCGTCGAGGAACAGCGTGCCGGAATGCGCCTCGACGAACTTGCCGGCATGTTTTTCGATTGCGCCGGTGAAAGCGCCCTTCTCGTGCCCGAACAGGACGCTTTCGACCAGATTGTCGGGAATCGCCCCGCAATTCACGGTGACGAACGGCTTCGAGCGCCGCTCTCCCGCCCCCTGGATGGCGCGCGCCACCAGTTCCTTGCCGACACCCGATTCGCCCTCGATCAGAATGGGAATGCTCGATGCCGCAGCCTTCCGGGCGAGCCGGATCACCCGCTCCATGGCGGGACTTCTGGTGATGATGTCCTTGAAGGTGACGGCGCCGCCGCGCCGCGCGCTCCGCTTCGCGGCAACTTCCAGCGCCTCCACCTCGAGAGCGTTGGCGATCGCCGTCTTCAGGCGGTCCGGAGAGGCCGGCTTGACCACGAAGTCGAACGCGCCGTTGCGCATTGCAAGCACGGCAGTCTCGATGCCGCCCTGGGCGGTCTGTACGATGACCGGGATGGATATGCCGCGTCTCCGCATGGCCGTCAGCACGCCGATTCCGTCGAGGCCCGGCATCACGAGGTCGAGGATGACCACAGCGACCGACGCGGCGCCGGGGCCTTCAAGGATCTCCAGCCCCGCCTCGCCGCCAGGAGCCACAATCGCCTTGTAGCCGGATCTGGTGACCGCCGCTTCAAGCAGCCGCCGCTGCACGGGATCGTCGTCGACTATCAGGATGGAACCTGTCATCAGGCTTTCTGGAGCTTGCCCCGCCGGCGCAAATCGCTATCTGGATCAACCTGGCACAGGCTCCTGAACAAGGCTTCAAAAAAGCCGGTAAACGGAGTCTTTAACAACCGATCTCGTTGAGCGGGACAGGCGGAAGGGCGTGATGCGCAAGAAGACGGACGGCAAATCAGCGATCGCGGCGTCCGGCCGCAGCGCCGCGTCGCTCGGCAATCTCCCGGAATGGAACCTCAGCGACCTTTATTCCGGGATTGCCGCACCCGAACTCGCGGACGATCTCGCGCGAGCCGCGATGGACGCCATCGCCTTCGAGGCCCGCTGGAAGGGAACGCTGGCGGCAGAGGCCGCGAAGGGTGCTGCCGGGGGCCTCGGCCATGCGGTCCGGGACTTCGAGGAGCTCGAGGAGCTCATCGGCCGCATCGCCTCCTATGCCGGTCTCGTCTACGCCAGCGACACCTCCGACCCGCAGCGGGCCAAGCTCTATGGCGACATCCAGGAGAAGATGACGGACGCCAGCTCGCATCTTCTGTTCTTCGCGCTGGAGCTCAACCTGGTCGACGACGAACTCATTCAGTCCGCGCTCGATGCCGATGCCGGGTTTGGCCACTACCGTCCCTGGGTTCTCGACCTGAGGAAGGACAAGCCGTATCAGCTGGAAGACCGCATCGAGCAGCTCTTCCACGAGAAATCGATCACCGGGCGCGGCGCCTGGAACCGCCTGTTCGACGAGACGATGACGGATCTGCGCTTCGACATAGACGGCGAGGAACTGACGCTGGAGCCGGCGCTCAACCGGCTGCAGGACCCGGACGGCGAAATCCGCCGCAAGGCATCCGAAGCGCTTGCCGCGACCTTTCGGGACAACCTTCGCATCTTCACGCTGATCACCAACACGCTCGCCAAGGACAAGGAGATCTCCGACCGCTGGCGCGGTTTTGCGGACATCGCCGATTCCCGCCACCTTGCCAACCGCGTCGAGCGCGAGGTGGTGGACGCGCTGGCATCCGCCGTCAGCGAGGCCTATCCGCGGCTGTCGCACAGATATTACCGCATGAAGGCCCGCTGGCTCGGCATGGAGGCGATGAACCATTGGGACCGCAACGCGCCGCTCCCCGACACGCCGCAGGCGATCATCGGATGGGACGCCGCGAAGGACACCGTGCTGACGGCCTATCGGCGCTTTTCGCCGGAGATGGCCGAGATCGCCGGCTCGTTCTTCGATCGCGACTGGATCGATGCGCCGGTCAGGCCCGGGAAGTCGCCGGGCGCCTTCGCGCACCCGACCGTCCCGTCGGTCCATCCCTACGTGCTGCTGAACTACATGGGCAAGCCGCGCGACGTGATGACGCTCGCCCACGAACTCGGTCATGGAGTCCACCAGGTGCTGGCCGGCGCTCAGGGCGCGCTGATGGCGTCCACTCCCCTGACGCTCGCCGAGACCGCGTCGGTCTTCGGCGAGATGCTGACCTTCCGCTCGCTTCTCGACCAGACTTCCGACCGCCGCGAGCGCAAGGCGATGCTGGCTCAGAAGGTCGAGGACATGATCAACACGGTCGTTCGGCAGATCGCCTTCTACGAGTTCGAGCGCAAGGTGCACACCGAGCGCAAGAACGGCGAACTCACCTCCGACCAGCTGGGCCAGTTCTGGCTGGAGGTGCAGGCAGGCAGCCTCGGACCGTCAATCAGGCTGCGCGAGGGCTACGAGACCTTCTGGACCTACATCCCGCACTTCGTCCACTCGCCCTTCTACGTCTACGCCTACGCCTTCGGCGACTGCCTGGTGAATTCCCTCTACGCCGTCTACCAGAACGCCGAGCGCGGTTTCCAGGACAAGTATTTCGAGATGCTGAAGGCGGGCGGCACCAAGCATCATTCGGAACTGCTCGCGCCGTTTGGCCTCGACGCCTCCGATCCTGCCTTCTGGCAGATCGGTCTGTCGGTCATCAGCGGGCTGATCGACGAGCTGGAGGCCCTGGACTGACGGCGGGTCGCGCCCGCCGGGAGGTCGACCGCATGCCCGCCCCGCATCCGCCTTTCGTCAAGTTCCGGGACGATCTGACCGGACGGGAGACGCTTTTCGAGCGGCCTCGCGAGATCATCGTCGCATCGACGGCAAAGCAGTATCTGCAGGCGCTCGAAGCGGCCGAGGCGGCACGGCAGGCGGGCCGTTGGCTTGCAGGCTATTTCTCCTACGAGGCGGGCTACCTGCTCGAGCCGAAACTCGCGGGACTGCTTCCGGACAGGCGCCGCGGGCCGCTTGCGGTGCTGGGCGTTTTCGACGGACCTTCGGAGTCGACGCGCCTTGAACCCGGGCGGGCGACGACCAACGGTCCGATTTTCGACGCGCGCGCCGCCTGGTCGTTTCAGGACTACGAGAAGCGCTTCAGGCGGCTCCACCAGCATCTGCGCCAGGGCGACTGCTACCAGGCGAACCTGACTTTCCCCGTCCATGCAGCGTGGTCCGGCGAGCCGCTCGCTGCCTTCGATGCGCTGATCGCCCGCCAGCCGGTGAAGTACGGGGCGCTGGTGGCGCTCGGCGAGCCGCTCGTCCTGTCGCGATCCCCCGAGCTGTTCTTCGCGATCGATTCGGACAGTATGATCGAAACACACCCCATGAAGGGCACGACGCCGCGCGGCAGGACGCCCGAGGAGGATCGCCAGCTGAAGGCGTTCCTTCGCGAGGACGAGAAAAGCCAGGCCGAAAACCGCATGATCGTCGACTTGCTTCGCAACGACATCTCGCTGATCAGCGAGGTCGGCAGCCTCGACGTGCCCGAGCTTTTCCGGGTCGAATCCTATCCGACGGTGCACCAGATGGTGAGCAGGGTTCGGGCGAAGCTGCGTCCGGAGGTCACCATCGCCCAGATCTTCGCGGCACTTTTTCCGTGCGGTTCGGTCACCGGCGCCCCGAAGATCCGGGCCATGCAGATTCTGCGGGAACTGGAAGAGGCGCCGCGCGAGGCCTATTGCGGCGCCATCGGCTGGATCGCGCCCGGCGGACCGATGCGCTTTTCGGTCGCCATCCGCACCCTGTCGCTCTTTTCCGGGGGCGAGGCGATCTACAATGTCGGGGGCGGCGTGGTGTTCGATTCCACTGCTGAAGGCGAGTACGAAGAATGTCTTCTCAAAGCGAAGTTCGCGACCGGCACGTCGCCGGTTTCGGGCTGATCGAGACGCTGCGCTGGCAGCCGGGCGCCGGCTTCGTTAGGCTCGAGCGGCACCTCGCCCGCCTCGCCGCCTCGGCCGCAGCATTGGGCTTCGCCTGGTCGGAAGCGTCCGGGATGGAGAAGCTGCGGCAAGCGGTGGAAACGGCGCAGGGAGATGGAGAAATCGGCCCGCTGCGCATCCGTCTCGAACTTGCCGCCGACGGCGGAATGGAGGTTGCCGCATTGGCCTTGGCGCCGCTTCCGACCGGAACCGAATGGCAGCTGCGCATTGCTTCGACGCGGCTCGATTCCGAAAATGCGCTGCTGCGGCACAAGGTCACCGCGCGGGGCGCCTATGATGCCGCCCGGGCCGAATTCGCGCGCCATGACACCGACGAGGTGATCCTCCTCAACGAGCGCCGGGAAGTGTGCGAGGGGACCATCACCAGCATCTTCGTCGATACCGGAGACGGCGGCCCGCTGCGCACGCCGGCCATCCGGTGCGGCCTGCTGCCGGGCGTGCTCAGGAGCGAACTCATCGACCAGGGACGGGCGGTCGAAACCGTGCTCACGGTCGCCGATCTCGAGCGGGCGAAGGCCGTGCTCGTCGGCAATTCCCTGCGCGGGCTGATCGCCGCGCGGCTGCGCTGAGACGGCCTGTTGCCGTCCGCCCGGCAAGGCGCTATCGCCCGACGCTTGCAGATCGGCCGGACCGTTTGAAAGCCCCGTTGATGCGTCCCGCACATACACCCTACGACGGATCCGCCAGGCCCTTCACCATCGGCCTGAAGCCGCTCGATCCCGCCCGATGGATCGAGATCGACGACGCATTCGATTTTCAGCTGCGCGAGAAGCGGCGCCTCCATGCCGCCCACGCGGCCGACGTGTTCGTCGCCGAAGACGGCACCGGGGCAGCACAGCGCGAGGTGCTGGACCTGCTCCTCGAGCACCTCCCGAAGCATTTCCCGGACCGCTATCGCCGCGCGTGCAGGGGCATCTTCGTCGCCGGCCATCCGGCACTGGGCTTTTCGGCACTCGCCGCCATGCCGGCGCTCAAGGCTGCCTCG
>JAJFMR010000128.1 GCA_020696915.1 Rhizobiaceae bacterium
AATCGGCATAGGTGGTGACGGTCGCCGTCGGGTTGACCTGCTGGAAGTGGATCCGGAGGTAGAGCGTCAAGTCGGCATTGGTGGCCCGGTTGCGGACGTCGGGGTTGAGGTCGGCGTCGAACGTGCCCATGCGGTTCTGACGGCCGTGGATGAGACTGCCGAATTCGAAGGTAATGTCGCCCATGGTCTCCTCCCTCGGACGCAAGTCTATCACAATATGCGAGGGGACCCGCCCTAAAGTTTTGGCGCAGTGTCTCTTCAGTGCCTCTCAGTTTCACATCTGCCAGCGCTGCACAGTGCCGCCATCAACCCTCGGAGATCGCGAACCCGAGCACGGCATGAACATGCAGCGTTTCTGATCCGATGTTTCGGAAGCCGTGTTTTCGGTGCGCGGGAACAATGAGCGATTGTCCGCCAATCACGACGCCGCGCTTTTCATCGATCCACATCTCGGCTTCGCCTTTGAGGATCGCAAGCACTTCCTCAACGGGATGCTCATGCGTCGGAACGCCAGCGGCGGGCGCTATCCATTGCTCGAAAATGCAAAGGTGAGTGGCACCGTTGAGAGCAGAAACATGCATCCTGGTGCTCACCCCAGGGCGCCACTCTTCCAGCGCCTGATCCGAATGCACGATTATCCACATCGGCGCTCGTCCTTCCTGGTGGTTTCGGCGTTCAGGCTGGGCGCAGCCAGACCTTGTTGTCGTGAACTGCGGCTCCGCCGTAGGGCGCAGGAGCGTCGGCTCCGGTCAGCACGTTGATGCCTTCGCCGCGCTCATGGGCGGAGTTCGGCCAGATGCCTTCGGCAATGACGACGCCTCTCTTCAGTCCGGCAAACAGCCTGGCATGCAGCACGACCTCGCCGCGCCGGTTGCCGATCTCGACGCGGTCGCCGTCGCGGACACCCAGTTGCAAGGCGTCTTCCGGATGCACCAGAAGCTCCGGCCTGCCTTCCCGCCGCCTCGAGCTCGGCGTTTCGGTGAAGGAGGAGTTGAGGAAGGACCGCGCCGGCGAGGTCGCCAGTCGGAAGGGATGCTCTGCGTCCGCCGCCTCGATCAGCTCGACGTGATCGGGATACGTGGGGAGCCGCCCGACCGGCCCGAGGGGTCCCATGTTCCGGGGCGGGCGATTGGGAGCTGCCTGCCCGGTCCAGTCCGGGCGGAAGCGGTACTTGCCGTCGGCGTGACCGAACCCATCGAGGAAATGCGCTTCCTCGAAGGGCGGCTGCAGGTCGGCCCAGCGCTGCTCTTCGAACGCGGCAAAGTCGCCGAGCCCCTTCCTGCCCAGCATGATGTCGATGTGCTCGCGCTCGGTCATGCCGAAGCCGGGCCGGTCAGCCACGCCCAGCCGTTTACCGAGTTCCTCGATCACGAAGTGGTTGGTGCGCGGCCCCGGCGGAGGATCGATCAGCTTCGGCCCAAGCGTCACGTGCTGGTTGCCGCCGCCCTTGTAGATGTCGTCGTGCTCGAGAAACATGGTCGCCGGAAGGACCACGTCGGCCAGAACTGCCGTGTCCGTCATGAACTGTTCGTGCACGCAGGTGAAGAGGTCGTCGCGCAGCAACCCCTGCCTCACCAGCCGCTGCTCTGGCGCGACATTGGCCGGGTTGGTGTTCTGAACCAGCATCGCCGTCACGGGAGGACCGCCGAACAGGGCGTCTTGATGCGACATCAGAACCGGCCCGATGCGCGAATGATCGAGGTAGCGGATTTCCGGATCCCGCAGGCGCGTGCCTTCGAGCAGCCGCGTGTCCAGCGTCAGCACGCCGGAGTTGGAATGGAATGCGCCGCCGCCCTCATGCTGCCAGGCACCGGTGACCGCCGGGATGGACAGTGCCGCATGCATGTTTACGGAGCCGTTGCGCTGGCGGGAGAACCCGTAGCCGAGCCGGAAAAAGGTGCGCTTCGTCGTGCCGACCAGTCGCGCAAAGGCTTCGATGTCCGCCACCACAAGCCCGGTGATTTCAGCCGCCCATTGCGGCGTTCGGGACTCCAGATGCGCTTCCAGCCCCTGCGGGTCGTCCGTGTATCTTGCAAGGTATTGGCGATCGGCCAATCCTTCGCGGAAGAGCACGTGCATGACGGCGCAGGCGAGCGCGCCGTCGGTGCCGGGCCGCAGGATCAACGCCATGTCCGCCTGTTTCATCGTCGCGTTGTCGTAGATGTCGACGACGACGATCTTGGCGCCCCGCTCCTTCCTGGCCCGCACCGCATGGGTCATGACGTTGATCTGGGTGACTACCCCGTTGGTGCCCCAGATCACCACGCAGTCGGACTTCGCCATTTCGCGCGGGTCGACGCCGCGCAGCGCGCCGGCCCCCATCATCCATCCGGTCCAGGCGAGGTTGGTGCAGATCGACCCGAAGAAGCCGGAATATTTCTTCGCATGCCGCAGCCGCTCGATTCCGTCGCGCTGCACCAAACCCATCGTGCCGGCGTAGAAATAGGGCCACACGGTCTCGGAGCCATGCCTCGCTTCGGCGGCTTCGAAGCGCTCCGCGACGAGGTCGAGCGCCGCCTCCCAGCTGGCCTCCAGCCATTGGTCTTCACCCTTGCCACCTTTTCGTACCAGCGGTTTCAGCAGCCGGTCCGGGTGATGGACCCGCTCGGAATAGCGCGCCACCTTGGCGCAGATGACGCCGGCCGTGTAGCTGTTGTCTCTGGCGCCGTGAATGCGGCCGATCGTCCCCGGGCCCGGCAATTCGACATCGAGGGCGCACGTCGACGGGCAATCGTGCGGACAGGCAGAATGACCGATGCGGACCTTGGCCGGGGCAAGCGGGAGGTGCTGGTTCATGGCGACAGTCTTAGACCGTCGGAGAAAGCACAACAAGAATGCAGCGGTGGGCTGACGGCCCGGAGAGGCGACCGCTACTCGCTGGTCGCCTGCTCGTATTCGGCCGACATTTCCAGCCATTTCTCCTCGTGTCCGGCGAGCGTCGCGCCGAGCTGCGAACGTTCCCTGGCCAACCGTGTCGCCGTCGAGGGATCCTTCTCGTAAAGCGCGGGATCGGCCAGTTCGTCCTCGATCAGGTCAATGCGCTTGCGCAGCCGGTCGATGAGCGCTTCGGTGGCGCGGATTTCCCTGGCCAGTGGTTCGTACTGCTGACGGCGCGACGCGGCTTCGCGGCGGCGGTCGGCCTTCGAGGCCTTTTCATTCTCGCGGCGCTCGCGGCGGTCCCCTGCCGTGCCGGTCACCTCCTGGCGATAGTCCGAAAGATCCCCCTCATAGGGATTCACCTCCCCGTCCCGGACCAGCCACAGCCGATCGGCGGTCGCCTCTATCAGATGACGGTCGTGAGAGATCAGGATGACGGCGCCGGGAAATTCGTTGAGCGCGTGCATCAGCGCTTCCCTGGAATCTATGTCGAGGTGGTTGGTGGGCTCGTCCAGGATGAAGAGGTTCGGGCCTTCGAAGGTCGAGAGACCCATCAGGAGCCGCGCCTTTTCGCCGCCGGAGAGGTCCTTCGCCGCGGTCGCCATCTTTTCGGTGGTCAGGCCGAACTGGGCGACGCGGGAACGAACTTTTGCTTCCGGCGCGTCCGGCATCAGTCGGCGCACATGCTCGTAGGCATTCTCCTCGGGCCTGAGATCGTCGAGCTGGTGCTGGGCGAACATCGACACTTTCAGCCCGGGCGCGACCGTCATGCTTCCGGTCTCGGGCTTCAGCCGTCCGGCAAGCAGCTTTGCGAAGGTGGATTTGCCGTTGCCGTTGGCGCCGAGCAGCGCGATGCGGTCGTCGGCGTCGATCCTGAGCGTCATTCGTTTCAGGACCGGCGCGCCCGCCTTGTAGCCGACGCTGGCAGCGGAAATCGCAATGATTGGCGAGGCAACGGCCTTGACCGGCTCCGGGAAGCGGAACGCCCGCACCGTATCGTCGACGACAGCGGCGATCGGCTTCATCTTCTCCAGCGCCTTCAGCCGCGATTGCGCCTGCCGAGCCTTCGAGGCCTTGTAGCGGAAGCGATCGACGAAGGCCTGCATGTGCTTGCGGGCGGCCTCCTGCCTTACCCGGCCCTTCTCCTGCAGCTCCCGCTGCTCGGTCAGCTGCCGCTCGAACTGGTCATAGCCGCCGCGCCACCAGGTCAGCTTCATGCGGTCGAGATGCACGATGGAGGTCACCGCCCGGTTGAGCAGATCCCGGTCATGGCTGATCAGGAGAACCGTGTGCGGATACTTCGCGACGTAATTCTCGAGCCACAGCGTGCCCTCGAGGTCGAGATAATTGGTCGGCTCGTCGAGCAGCAGGAGGTCCGGTTCGGAAAACAGCACGGCGGCGAGCGCCACCCGCATGCGCCAACCGCCCGAAAAGGACGAGGCGGGCCGCTGCTGCGCGGCTTCGTCGAAGCCGAGGCCCGCCAGGATCGTCGCGGCCCTTGCTTCCGCTGAATGCGCGTCGATGTCGGCGAGCCGCATGTGGATCTCGGCGATCCTGACCGGGTCCGTCGCGGTCTTCTCCTCCTCGATGAGCGCCGCGCGCTCGACATCGGCCTTGAGCACTATGTCGATCAGCGGCTCTTCGGTGCCCGGCGCCTCCTGCGCAACCTGGCCGATGCGCGTGTTCCTCGGCACGCCGATCGAACCGGTTTCGGCAGAGAGGTCGCCGGTGATGGCGCGGAACAAGGTCGTCTTGCCGGTGCCGTTGCGGCCGACCACGCCGGCCTTGGTGCCGGCTGGCAAGGTCAGCGAAGCGTGCTCGATGAGCAGGCGCCCGGCGATGCGCAGCGAGAGATCGTTGATGGTCAGCATGCGGGGGGCTTTTGCACAGGTCCCGGGCTTGCCGCAAGGCCCCGGCCGCCGGCGAGCAGTCGAGGGCCCGTTCGCCTCAAGCGAAGCCGCGGCCTTCCTCGGTGCGCTGGAAATAGATCAGGTCGAGACTGAGCGAGGGCCGGCCAAGCGAGGTCAGGATCGTATGCGCCTGGCCGCGATGATGCGTCTGGTGGTTGAAGAAATGGGCAAGCGAGGGGATCAGGCGCTGCGAGATGGTGCGCATGTCGGTCACCGTCATGTAGGTGAACCGCCCCGTCAATGCCTTGTCGCCGAGGCCGCCGATCCATCTGACGATCCGCCGGTCTTCAGCCTCCCTTGCGGCTCGCAGCGACGGCAGGTCATGAAACAGGATCTCGTCAAGGGAGGCGGGCGCGTCGCCGTCTCCCGTGAACCGCTTCATCCAGATGCGATCGGCCGCCAGGACGTGGTTCAGCGTGCCCATCATCGACTTGAAGAAAGCTCCGGCGTCGCACAGGAACTCGTCCTCGCGGAGCTCTGCCGCCGCGTCGTAGACACGCTGGTTCGCCCATGAATTATAGGCCGCAAACATCTGGAAATGCTGCTTCACCGGGTTTCCTTCGATCGTCCTTGTGCCGAATATGCACTCCCTTAATCGCAAAGGTATGGAAGCGCCAATGACCATTCTGCTCTATGATCTCGTCGGCCATGACGAAAGCCGACCGTTCAGCCCGCACTGCTGGAAGTCGGCGATGGCGCTGGCCCACAAGGCACTCGACTTTCGCCGCGTGCCGACGCCGTTCACCAGTGTGCCGACCGTCGAGGGCGCTTTATCGAAGACCGTCCCGGTGATACGCGACGGCAACCAGGTGGTCGGCGATTCCTTCGAAATCGCGCTCTATCTGGAGCGGGCCTACCCGCAGCGTCCGTCGCTTTTTGCGGGCGAAGGCGGCAAGTCGTTGTCGCGCTTCGTCGAGCGCTGGTCGCAACTCACCATCCACCCCTATCTCGCCGCCGTTGCCCTTCTCGACATTCACGCACGGCTGGCGCCGGCCGACCAGGCCTATTTTCGCAGCAGCCGCGAGCGGCGCTACGGCAGGACGCTCGAAGCGGTGGTGGCGGAGCGCGAGACAGGGCTGGCTGCCTTCCGGTCCGGGCTGGAGCCGCTGCGCAGCATGCTCGGAATACAGCCTTTCATCGGCGGACAGTCGCCGCTGTTTGCGGACTATGTCGTGTTCGGAGCATTTCAATGGGTGCGCATCATGTCGCCGTTCTGCGTGCTTGCCGACGACGACCCGGTGGCAGCCTGGTTCGCACGCTGCCTCGACCTGCATGGCGGACTTGGCCGCAGCGTCGCCGCGGCGGCGTGACCGCAAGAGCCTCTCGGCCGTTGGGCTGAACCATCCATCCATCCCCGCTCAAAAACCCGGGTGGGGCATCAGAAAATTGGCCTGAAGCCACCGCACCGGCCGGAGAGCAGCGTGGCGACCAATATCGTCTTTTGCAGCAAGAGTGTGTGTCGATGCGCCTCGACTATTGCGCTGCGAGGGCCTGCACCGACAGCACATTTCCATCGTTGTCGACGACGCAGCTGTGTTTCCTGCCGGCTTCGTCGAGTTCCACCTGATATGATCTGATATCGAGCTGGCGGGAAGCGACCGGCAGGACCCTATCCGACGGCGTGCCGGTTTGGGTGGCGACGGCATTGGCGCACAGCAACTGCAAGTCGGCAGGGGCGGTCTCAAGCGTCGTCCGCGACATCTCCTGAGGTTGTTCCGGCGACGAGACGCAGCCGGCAGTCGCCAGCATGGCCAGGCATGCAGCCCTGAGGTGCCATCCGGCTCGGCGAAGTCCCTGCTGATAGCGCATTTCCGGCGTCCTCCTCGCTGCGGTCCTCAAACGCCCTTGTAGAGCGCGGCCCCCTGCATCAGCACGATCACCTTCGCGCCGACCTCGATGCGCGAATGCAGATCGGTGATGTCGTCATTGTTCATCCGAATGCAGCCGGACGAGACATCGAGGCCGATCGTCCAGGGCTCCGGCGTGCCGTGGATACGGTAGATCGTGTCCTGGTCGCCCTCGTAGAGATAGAGAGCGCGCGCCCCGAGCGGATTGTCGGGGCCGCCGGGCTGGCCTCCCGCCCATTTCGCGGCATTGGGATCCCGGGCCACCATCTCGGCAGGAGGCGTCCAGGTCGGCCATTCCGCCATACGGCCGACACGCACGATGCCTGCCCAGCCGAAGCCTTCGCGGCCGACGCCGATGCCATAGCGGATCGCCTGGTGACCGGGCTGCACGAGATAGAGAAAATGCTGGTTACCGTCGATGATGATGGTGCCGGGCTTCTCCGCGGTCCTGAACTTCACCACCTGCGGCCGGAACGCTGCGGGCGGCTGCTTGTTGCGGGCAAACATCTTGCGCGCCGTCGCGCGGTCGTACTTCACCCACTTCTTAATCTTCGAATCGTAGATCTGCGTCTCGGCTGAGGAAACGGCGGTGCCCAGTCCCATCGCCGATGCCAGCAGCACGAGAAAGACAAGCCGCCGGCCCTTCGTGCAGAGCGCTGCAAATCCGGTTGCCGCAGCGACAATCTTTTTCATCGTCGCCATCATTTCCCCCATGCCTCGATGCGGCCCGGGTTTTCCTTGACCCAGGTCTTGGCGTACTCGGCCGCCGGCGTGCGGTCCACCTGCAACGCATAGCTCATCGCCGAGATCTCGGCGGGGTCGAAATCCACCTTCTCCAGGAACGACGCTACGTCTGGATGTTTCGTGGCGAACGTGCTCGACCAGGCGACGTGGAAATCGACCGGACCCCACGCGACCGGCGCGCTCGACTTCGATATCCAGAGCGGATCGTCGGACTGCTCGGCAATCCGCCATTTTGCCGGATCGTGAGCAGGCTCGGTGAGACGCACGATGTCGTGCAGCTTGAAGACGTGATGCGGCTCGTAGCAGTAGAACACCATCGGCCGGCCGGTTGCCACGGCGGCATCGACGGCGGCCAT